>JAVEES010000099.1 GCA_030840285.1 Pseudonocardiales bacterium | reverse complement strand
CGTGACGAACAAGTTCAGGCGACGTCCTTGGTCCTGGGTCGACAAAAGGCGCCAGGAGCCGACTGCGGCTCGCCCTGGAGGGTTGACAATCGGAACGGTAGGCAGGCCCTCAAGCTGACCCGAGGATGACGGCGTCGGTGTCGTACTGGCAGCTGAGACAGGCGGGGATGGAGGTGGAGCAACTGCGTTGGATCGTCCGCTAGGAATGGATCCTTTGATCACCAGAAACGTTGCGGACACTCCGACGACGACGGCCGCGGCAGCGAGCCAGGGACCAACTGCAACGCGGCGGCGGCGCGGTGAGCGGCTGCCGACCTGAGCGGCGTTAATGATTCGGTCTGCCAACCGATCGTCGTTTGGCAGTTGCCGCGACAGTGCTACCAGCTCCCGCTGGATTTCCTCGTCGAACAACTGACTCATGTGACCGCTCCTTTCGGTGATTCCGTGCATGGCTCGGAGGGTGCAGAGGCCATGTGCTTGCGCAGTGCGGCCAGGCCGCGCCTCAGATGACTGCGGTATGTCGTCACCGGGCATTTCAGGACGCGGCCTGCGTCACGATCGGTCAGGTCGTAGTAGAACTTCAGGACGATCGCCGTTCGCTGGATGGGAGTCAGCGATTTGAGATGCCTGGCTAGCAATAGCTGGTCAGGGACGGTGTCGAGGTGGTCGTGCGGGTCAACATGCCCTTCGAGGTAGGTGTCGGACACGGTGAGAAGGCGGTGACGACGCGATTCAGTGAGGTATTGACGCAGCAGGCATTTGCGAACGTAGGCGAATGCTGAATCAGCGTTGGCAACGCGATCCCATTGTGGGTAGAGACGCGTGAGCGTCTCCTGAACGAGGTCAGACGCGTCCTCGGCATCACCCGTTAGGAGCCAGGCCGCACGGCGCAAGTCGTCAACATGTCGCTGCACGAATGCCCGAAATTCATCGGTCCGGTCCACCAAGCTGTCCTCCGAGCGTCTTCTCAACCATAAAGACGCGCTAAGCAGCTTCAATCGACGCACCTCGTCGAATTTCTCGCACGCCTCAACTCCGAGCTGGCCGGGCAGGCCAACGCTCAGCTGGCGTTACGCCAGGTGGCCGCGGCCCGCACTTGTCAGCTGCGACATCGATCCGCGCAAGACGCCCGGGCGTAATCAGGTCTTGTGTCGCGGCTTCTTGAACTTGGCAGAGGGACGGTCATCAGGTGTGAAGGTGCCGCCCCGGCGACGCGGAGGCGGCCCGTCGTCCCGGGTGAGGTTGATCAGCTGGCCCGAGATGCGGGTGCCCTTCAAGGCCTCGAAGGTCCGCGCGGGAAGCTCGGCAGGCAGATCCACCAGGGTGTGATCGCCGTGGATATCGATGTGCCCGAAGTCGCCTCGCGTCAGGCCGCCCTCGTTTGCCAGGGCACCGACGATCGCGCCCGGCTGAACCTTGTGGCGGCGCCCGACGCTGATCCGGTACTTGGCCATCGGCACGTCCGACTTGTGTTTGCGGTGGCCGGCCACTCGCGCGCCGCCGGCTCCGGCCGAGCCCGTCGATCGCTCATCCTCGGAATACCGGTCGCGGCCCCGGGCGCGCGCGTTGTCCCGGCCACGGTCGAAGTCCCGCGGCCGATCAGCTGATCGATCCCGCTCGCGTCCCCGCCGCTCGCCGACCGGATCAGGCTGCAGCAGAAACGCCTTGTCGTCCTGCGACAGCACCGCCAGCGCCGCCGCGATATCGATCGCCGGAACGTCGTGCTCTCGCTCGTAATCGGTGATAAGCCCACGGAACAGTGCCAATTCCGCAGACCCGAGCGCTGTCGTGATCGAATCCGCGAAGTTCGACACCCGCTGCGCATTCACATCCTCGACCGACGGCAGCGCCATCTCGCTGATCGGCTGGCGCGTCGCCCGCTCGATCGTCGACAGCAGATGCCGTTCCCGCGGCGTCACGAAAAGCAGCGCGTCGCCCGAACGACCTGCCCTGCCGGTCCTACCGATCCGATGCACGTAGGACTCGGCGTCCTGAGGGATGTCGTAGTTGACGACGTGGCTGATCCGATCCACGTCCAGGCCTCGGGCGGCAACGTCGGTGGCGACCAGGATGTCGAGCGCACCGCTCTTCAGCTGGGCTATCGTCCGCTCGCGCTGGGCCTGCACCAGGTCACCGTTGATCGCCGCGGCAGACAGGCCGCGGGCCCGCAACTTCTCGGCGACTTCCTCGGTCGCCTGCTTCGTCCGGGCGAACACGATCATCGCGTCGAAGGTCTCGACCTCGAGAATCCGGGTCAGTGCGTCCATTTTCTGCCCATGCGAGACGAGCAGGTAGCGCTGCTTGGTGTTCGCGGCGGTGAGCGTCTTGGCCTTGACCGTGATCTCGGCGGCGTCAGAGAGATACCGCTTGGAGAGGCGCCTGATCTGGGACGGCATGGTCGCTGAGAACAGCGCAACCTGCTTGTCCTCCGGCGTATCGGCGAGGATCCGCTCGACATCCTCGGCGAATCCCAGGTTGAGCATCTCGTCGGCCTCGTCCAGCACCAGGAACCGCAGCCGACTCAGATCGAGCGTCTTCTTCTCCAGGTGGTCGATGATCCGCCCGGGAGTGCCCACGATGACATGCGCCCCGCGCCGCAATCCCGACAGCTGGATGCCGTAGCTCTGGCCACCATAGATCGGCAGGACGTGCAGGCCCGGCAGGTAGTGGGCGTACTTGCCGATCGCCTCCGCGACCTGCAGCGCCAGCTCGCGGGTCGGTGCTAGCACCAGCGCCTGTGGCTCGCGCTGGGACAGATCCAGCCGAGACAGGATCGGCAGCGCGAACGCCGCGGTCTTGCCGGTACCCGTCTGGGCAAGGCCCACCACGTGGCGCCCGGCCATCAACGGCGGGATCGTCGCCGCCTGGATCTCCGAGGGCGCCTCATAGCCGACATCGGCCAGTGCGCGCAGGATCGGCTCGCCGATACCGAGATCGGCGAAGGTCGTGGGGGGCGCGTCATCCGGGGTGCTCATCGGGGTCGAGCCTACCGGCGCGGGCAGGGCCGGACGTCCACCAGCGTCAGCCGCGACCGGCCAGGTAGCGCAGCTCGGTGTGTTGCCTCACGTACTCATCCAGCAGCGCGCGTGCCACTTTGACGGAGTCGATCAAGGGATGCTCGGCGAAGGCGCGCATCGCGGCCCGCCGTGAACCGGTAGTCGCGGCCTCGATCACCGACCGTTCGACGGCCTTGACGGCGCAGACCAGGCCGGCCTGATGCTCGGTCAGCGGATCGATCGGAAGGGCACGCGCCCCAGCGGAGTCAACCCGACAGGTGACCTCGATAACGGCTGAGTCGTCCAGATGCGCCAGCAGTCCGCGGTTGGCGACGTTGACGATCAGCTCGGCCGGCTCGTCGTGGCCGATCGCACGCATCAAGCGCAGTGCGATCTGCTCATATCCGCCG
>JAVEES010000077.1 GCA_030840285.1 Pseudonocardiales bacterium | reverse complement strand
CACTTGCCGAGCCGGGCATCTGGCGGACGCCGGCGGCGATCTTCGTCGACGGGCGGCTTACGGTGGGTTCGGCACGTCCGGACGATTCGTCGTCATCAGTCGACCCCCGCGGAGAGCACCAGCTGTGACCCCGTTCAATCCACCGCAGCAGTCATCGCCGTCCCCGCTCTGGGCGCCGCCGGTGCCTGATCCGGTATCTCACTCCCATGGCCGGGCCCCGTGGGCGATCGTGTTCGGCGGCCAGTTGCTGCTGGGACTGATCGCGGGTCTGATCTGGCTGGCCTGGGCGCCCAAGACGGTTGGGTACCTCATCCCCGGCGCCAACAACGCGACCCTGTTCATCCCCGATGAGAGCGAGAATCAGATCGCCGGCGACGGACGCTACTGCCTGCTCACCGTGATTGTCGGCGCCGCGGCCGCCCTGCTCGCCTGGTACCTGCTGCGCCACCGGCGCGGCCCGCTCACCCTCACGGCGCTCGCGCTCAGCTCGCTGCTGAGTTCGCTGCTGGCTCGCTGGATCGGGGAAGTGCTCTCAAGCGGCCACAACACCGGCGCGCTGCGGACCGCGATTCAGCCCACCCTGACCCTGCACGCGCTGCCGTTGCTGCTGGTGCAGTCCTTCGTCGCGGTGCTGGTCTATACCGCGCTGGCAGGCTTCAACTCCGATCCCGGCTTCACCGGCGTGAGAACCGAGGTGAACGCGGGCGAACCGGCATTCGTCGCGCAGGCGCCAACGTCGCCCTGAGCCGGTTCAGCTAGGGCCGGTGCGGAACGTGGCGGCGGTGGCTGGCACCGCCCGCAGCGTGCGAAGCAGGATCGTCTCCCGGCGAAGGATCTTGCGCGCAGCGGCCAACCGGGTGGCCGCGTCAGAACAGGTCAGCAGCAGCTGGCGGTCCAGGATCGGCAGCGAGGGCAACTGGGCCACGGCATAGGACAGTGCCTGACCGCTCAGCTCCGGAGACTCACTGGTGAGTTGCCCGGGCGACAAGGCGTCCAGCGCTCTGAGGTGGGCGTGCCACGCTCGCCGGACGGCCGGAGCGGCGCTGTTGTCCAGCGGGCCATCGGCCTCGGGCAGGTAGCGCACCGATGCGGTCAGATAGGGCTGTGACGCGGTGTCCAGCCACTCGATCGCGAAGCGGTCCTCGCCGATCGCGGCGAGATCGCAGCGTCCGTCGGGATGCTGAACCAGGTTCGTGACCCGCGCCGTCGTGCCGACATCGTGGACGTCACCGACGGCGCCGACCTCCCACCCGCGGCGCAGCGCGACCACTCCGAAGACCGGCGGTTGCGGGCTCTCGTCGCTGAGTAGGTCCGCCACCAGTTGCCGGTAGCGCGGCTCGAAGATATGTAAGGACAGCGGCATGCCGGGGACCAGCACGGTGCCCAGGGGAAACAGCGGCAGGGTCTGGGTGCCCCGGCTCTCGCCGCGCGGCGTGGCTGGCACGGCTCAACCGTAGGCCCTGCGGTGCGGATCGGCTCGTCGACGCTCAGGCGGGCGCAGCAACTGGCTACTCAAACGCAACTAGACTCCGGGACGTGTTGCGTCGAGTGGATCTCAGAGCGTCCGAACCCAGCGGCCGGGACCTGCGCCGGGTACTGCCCCGCGCGGCGGTTGATGTCGGGGCTGCTCTTACCGCGGTGACGCCGATCGTCGAGGGCGTGCGCGATCGCGGCTATGCCGCCGTCCGGGAGGCAACCTCGAAATTCGACGGGGTGGACGTTGCGGACCCCAGGGTGCCGGCGGCCGCGATCGCCGGCGCGCTGAGCAACCTGGACCCAGCCGTGCGCGCAGCCCTGGAGGAGTCGATCCGGCGGGCGCGGATGGTGCATGCCGAACAGCGGCGCCCGAGCGTTCAGGTCGACGTGGTCGACGGCGGCTCCGTCACCGAGAAGTGGATACCGGTCGAGCGGGTCGGCCTGTACGTCCCCGGTGGCCTGGCGGTCTACCCGTCATCCGTGGTGATGAACGTGGTTCCCGCGCAAGAGGCCGGCGTCGCCTCGCTCGCAGTGTGCTCGCCGCCGCAGAAGGAGTTCGGCGGGTTGCCGCACCCGGCGATCCTCGCCGCGTGTGCGCTGCTCGGCGTGGACGAGGTGTACGCGGTCGGCGGCGCGCAGTCCATCGCGCTGCTGGCCTACGGCGACCCCGGTTCGGCCGAGCATGCCGCGATCGACCCGGTCGACGTGGTGACCGGCCCTGGAAACATCTACGTGGCAGCCGCCAAGCGACTGCTGCGCGGCCTGATCGGTATCGACGCCGAGGCCGGACCGACCGAGATCGCGGTGCTGGCCGATGCCTCGGCGGACCCGGTCCACGTGGCGGCCGACCTGATCAGCCAAGCCGAGCACGATCCGATGGCGGCAAGCGTGCTGGTGACCGACTCGGCTGAGCTGGCCGACGCGGTGGACGCCGAGGTGCAGCGTCAGGTGGCGCTCACCAAGCACGTCGAGCGCGTGACCTCGGCACTGAGCGGTCCCCAGTCGGCCACCGTGCTGGTCACTGACCTCGAACAGGGACTGGCGGTCGTCAACGCCTACGCCGCCGAGCACCTCGAGGTGATCACGGCCGATGCCCGCCGCTGGGCCGAGCGGGTGACCAACGCCGGCTGCGTGTTCGTCGGTACCCACTCGCCGGTCTCGCTAGGCGACTATTGCGCAGGCTCCAACCACGTACTGCCCACCGGCTGCACGGCCCGGCACGCCTCGGGTCTGAGCGTCCAGTCCTTCCTGAAGGGTGTGCACCTCGTCGAATACGACCGCAAGGCGCTGCTCGACGTCGCGCCGCACGTGATCGCGCTCGCCGAAGCCGAAGACCTGCCCGCGCACGGTGCTGCGGTCAAGGTCCGCATGCTCGGCTCATGATCGGCCCGGACAGGATCACGCTGGCGGACCTGCCGTTGCGCGAGGATCTGCGTGGCGAGCAGCCCTATGGCGCACCGCAACTGGACGTGCCCGTGCTGCTCAACGTCAACGAGAACCCGTACCCGCCGAGCGAGGCGGTGGTGGCCGATATCGCCCGCGCGGTTGCCGAAGCCGCACGGACGGTGAACCGCTATCCCGATAGGGAGTTCCTTCCGCTGCGTGCCGACCTGGCCGATTTCCTGGCTGAAGACACCGGTGTGGCGCTGAGCGCGGAGCAGGTGTGGGCGGCCAACGGCTCGAATGAGGTCATGCAACAACTGCTGCAGGCCTTCGGCGGCCCGGGCCGGACCGCGGTGTCCTTCGCGCCGACCTACTCGATGTATCCCGAGTACGCGCGCAACACCCACACCCGTTGGATCGCTGGACATCGCGAAGCCGACTTCAGCATCGACCTCGATCACGCGGTGAACCTGATCTCAGAGCACCAGCCGTCGGTCGTTATCCTCACCTCGCCCAACAACCCCACCGGAACGGCGTTGCCGCCGGCCGTGGTCGAGTCGGTGCTGGCGATCGCACCCGGGATCGTGGTGGTGGACGAGGCCTATGCGGAGTTCCGGCGCGCCGGTGTGTCCAGTGCGGTAAGCCTGCTGCCCAGCTACGGCAACCTGGTGGTCACCCGGACGATGAGCAAGGCGTTCGCCTACGCCGGCGGCAGGCTCGGCTATCTGGCCTCGTCCCGGGCCGTCGTCGATGCGGTCCGGATCGTCCGGCTGCCCTACCACCTGTCGGCGATCCAGCAGGCCGCTGCTCGGGCCGCGCTGTCTCACCGGGCCGAAGCCCTGGCCCACATCGAGCGGCTGCGAATCGAGCGGGACGCCACCGCGAGCTGGCTGGCCGGAATGCACCTGCAGGTGGCGGCCTCGGACGCCAACTTCGTGCTGTTCGGCCGGTTCGCCGATCGCCACGAGGTATGGCAACTGCTGCTCGATCGTGGTGTCCTGATCCGCGAAGTAGGACCGGAAGGCTGGCTGCGGGTCTCGATCGGTAGCGAATCGGAGATGCACGCGTTCCGGGCGGCGCTGAGTGCCGTGCTGGCTGGCGCGACGGTCACGATGGAGGGGAGCTTTATCCATCTTGCGCTCGCCGGCAGTACCGATTCGACCGCCGATACGCCCGTACGGAAAGATGGTGGCGACCCAGTCGGAGCACCGAAGACAGAGGGGGCTCGCAGGTGAGCCGCATCGGCCGCGTTGAGCGCAGCACCACCGAGACGAAGGTCCTCGTAGAGATCGATCTGGACGGCGCCGGGCACACCGACGTCACCACCGGGGTTGGGTTCTACGACCACATGCTGACCTCGTTCGGCAAGCATGGGCTCTTCGACCTGACCGTTCAGGTCGAAGGCGATCTGCACATCGACTCGCACCACACCGTCGAAGATGCCGCGATCGCGCTCGGCGAGGCCTTTGCCGAGGCGGCGGGGGACAAGCGTGGCACGCGCCGCTTCGGCGATGCCGTCATCCCGATGGACGAGGCGCTGGTCTCGGCCGCGGTCGATCTGTCGGGTCGTCCCTACCTCGTGCACAACGAGCCCGAGGGAGCGCCGCCCTACATCCTGGGGCGCGATTCGTCGTACGCAACAAGCCTGACCCGCCACGTCTTCGAGTCATTCGCCTACCACGCCCGGATCGCGCTGCATGTCACGGTGCACTCCGGACGCGACTGGCACCACATCACCGAGGCGCAGTACAAGGCGGTCGCGCGCGCGTTGCGAGCCGCGGCCGAGCTCGATCCGCGACAGGGCGGCATCCCGTCCACGAAGGGTGTGCTGTAGCGGGTGGACGTCGTGGTGCTCGACTACGGCTCGGGCAATGTCCGTTCCGCGGTGCGCGCGATCGAGCGCGTTGCCGCCACATTCGATGACGCTGAGCCGTCCCGCGTCGAACTCACTGCCGACCGGGATCGCGCCGCGGCCGCCGACGCCCTGATCGTTCCGGGTGTCGGCGCGTTCGCCGCCTGCATGGCGGGTCTGAACGCGGTCGAGGCCGGTGCCATCCTGTCCGAGCGCCTCGCGGCCGGACGGCCGGTGCTGGGCATCTGCGTCGGCATGCAGGTGCTGTTCGAGTCAGGCATCGAGCATGGCGTGGAAACCGCTGGGCTCGGACTGCTGCCCGGACGGGTCGAGAAGCTGGCCGCGCCGGTCATCCCGCACATGGGCTGGAACACCGTCGCTCCGCCCGCTGACTCCATGCTGTTCGCCGGTATCCAGCCCGGTACCCGGTTCTATTTCGTGCACTCCTACGCTGTGCACCCTGGTGGCGACCATCCTGGTGGCGACCGGGGTGATCGTGACGCCTACGTCTCGAGCTTTGCTCCGACCATCACCGAACACGGCGAGCCGTTCATTTCCGCTGTCGAGTCACCGCTGCTCTGCGCAACGCAGTTCCATCCGGAGAAGTCCGGCGCCGCGGGCCAGGCGCTGCTGCGGAACTGGCTCTCGTCAGTTCGTCGATTGACCGAGAGAACCCCTGTGTCACAAGGAGAATCATGACTTTGGAATTGCTGCCGGCGGTCGACGTGGCCGACGGGCAGGCGGTTCGCCTGGTGCAGGGTGCGGCCGGCACCGCGACGTCCTATGGCAGCCCGCTACAGGCAGCGCTGGCGTGGCAGTCCGGCGGCGCGCAGTGGGTTCATCTGGTCGACCTTGATGCCGCGTTCGGGCGAGGCAGCAACCGCGAACTGCTCGCCGAGGTGGTCGGGACGCTGGACGTGGCCGTCGAGCTGTCCGGCGGCATCCGCGACGATGCTTCCCTGGAGGCAGCGCTGCAGACCGGCTGTGCGCGGGTCAATCTGGGAACGGCCGCTCTGGAGTCACCGGCGTGGGTGCGCGATGCAATCTCCCGCTACGGCGACAAGATCGCCGTCGGACTCGACGTGCGGGGCCGGACCCTAGCCGCACGCGGCTGGACCTCTGAGGGGGGTGACCTCTACGAGACGATTGCGCGGCTCGACGCCGACGGCTGTGCCCGCTACGTGGTCACCGACGTGCATCGCGACGGGACCCTGACGGGGCCGAATATCGAGCTTCTCCGCTCGGTCTGC
>JAVEES010000419.1 GCA_030840285.1 Pseudonocardiales bacterium | reverse complement strand
CGACCGGTGCGGGTATGCCGAACCGGTTACACCGGCGAGCACGGGTATGAGCTGATCCCGTCGTGGTCGGACGCGGCAGCCTTGTGGGACGCGCTGGTGGAAACGGCCCGGCTGCATGCCGGGATGCCGGCCGGTCTGGGAGCTCGCGACACGTTGCGTACCGAGATGGGCTATCCGCTGCACGGGCAGGATCTTTCGCGCGAGATCACGCCGGTGCAGGCAGGCTCGTCGTGGGCAGTGGGATGGAAGAAGCCCGCCTTCTGGGGCCGCGAGGCACTGCTGGCGGAGAAGGCCGGCGGACCGGCCCGCAAGCTTCGCGGCCTGCGACTTACCGACCGCGGCGTACCCCGCCCGCACATGACCGTCCTGAACGCCGACGGAAAGCCAGTCGGCGAGACGACCTCGGGCACCTTCTCGCCGACCCTGAAGCAGGGCATCGCGCTGGCGTTGCTGGCCACGGACGCCGTCGCGCTGGGTGACCGGGTGACGATCGATGTTCGCGGACGTCAACTGGCAGCTGACGTCGTCGCGCTGCCCTTCGTCGAGTCACACGTTCGCTGACCCCGCCAGCGCCCGTACCGACGCCCGCAGCACCGGCACCGCCAGCAGCGCCCCGGCGGCCTGTCCGCCGGCCACGCCGAACTGGGTGATCGGGTTCAGACCCAGCCGGTCCAGCGCGATGGCGTGCGCCGGCTCGGCCGATTGCTGCCCCGCTCGCAGCCACCGCACGATCCGGGGCGTCGCCGATTGCGCGAGCAAGGCCGCAGCCGCGGTGAACACGCCGTCGAGCACAACCGGCGTGCGCCGGGCGGCGGACTGCAGCAGGAACCCGGTCATCGCCGCGAGGTCGGCACCACCGATCGTGGCCAGCAGTTGGACCACGTCGTAGCGATGCGCCACCGCCCGCCTGCGGGCGTCACGGATCGCCGCGCACTTGAGGATCCAGGCCGCGTCGTCCAGGCCTGCGCCGCGCCCGATCACCTTCGTGGGCTCGGTATCGGTCAGCACGCTGATGACGGCCGCCGCGACCGTGGTGTTCCCGCGGCCGAGGTCACCGACCACCAGGAGGTCGGCCCCCGCATCGATCTCGGCCACGGCGAGCGCCATGCCGGCGTGGACGGCTCGCCAGGCATCCTCGGTACTGAGGGCGTCCTCACGGTCGATCCGGCCGCTGGAGCGGCGGACCTTGAACTCGCCGATGACCGGATCGGTGTCGGCGTCCACCGACAGATCGGCCAGCCGGACGGTCGCGCCGGCGAGGTCGGCAAGCACGTTCACCAGGCCGCCGCCGGCGAGCAGCCGAGTGAGTTCGGTGGCGGCGAATCCAGCCGGCAGGCTCGACACGCCCGCCTCAGCGATGCCGTGGTCACCGGCGAACAGGATCGTCCTGGCCCGGGCGAAGTCCTTGGGCGGGCACTGTGCCTGGACGGCGGCGGCCCACACCGACAGATCCTCCAGGACGCCCAGCGAGCCACCCGGCGTTGCCAGCTCGTGGTTGAGGATCCCGGCCTGGTAAGAGGCCTCCGAGTCCGGGTAATCGATCGCCTCGATGACGGCCTGCAGCGCGGCGCCTGGCGGGGGCTGTTCGGAATCGCTGTCGGTCACGAGCAACCATCCTGCCGGTCGGAGCTGTGCGAAGCGACCACAGGGGTCGAATCCATGCCTGGGCTAGCGTGCACATCAGCACGTGGCGCCGTCGGCGTCACCTAAGGATGCAGGAACGGACGGTGAGCTCGTGATGTCTACCTCGTCGTGGACTTGGCGCTACGAACCAGAAGGAACCGACGTCGAGCAGGCTGAGACCTTCACCAGCCAGTCCGACGCCGAGAGCTGGCTGGGCGAGGCATGGCGCCGGTTGGCCGAGGCGGGGGTGACCGGAGTGACGCTGCTGCAGGACGGCAAGAAGGTCTACGGTCCGATGCCGCTGTCCGAATGACGGCTTCGGCCGCCGTCTAGGCTTTGGAGCATGGAATTCAGATACCTCGGTAATAGCGGGCTCAAGATCTCCGAGATCACTTATGGCAACTGGCTGACGCACGGTTCGCAGGTCGAGAACGACGTGGCGACCGAATGCGTGCACGCCGCTCTGGACGCGGGGATAACCACCTTCGACACGGCCGACGCCTACGCCAACACCAAGGCGGAGGCCGTACTCGGCGACGCGCTGAAGGGTCAGCGGCGGCAGTCGCTGGAGATCTTCACGAAGGTTTACTGGCCCACCGGTCCGGCAGGGCCCAACGATGTGGGCCTGTCCCGCAAGCACATTCTCGGATCCATCGACGGCTCGCTGTCCCGGCTGCAGACCGACTATGTCGACCTGTACCAGGCCCATCGCTATGACACCGAGACGCCCCTGGAAGAGACCATGCAGGCTTTCGCCGACGTGGTGCGGGCGGGTAAGGCGCTCTACATCGGCGTCAGCGAATGGACGGCCGACCAGATCCGCGCCGGCCATTCGCTCGCGAAGGATCTCGGCATCCAACTGATCTCATCTCAGCCGCAGTACTCCCTGCTCTGGCGCGTCATCGAGCCGGAGGTGGTTCCGACCTGCAAAGAGTTGGGAATCGGCCAGATCGTGTGGTCACCGATCGCGCAGGGCGTCCTGAGCGGTAAG
The DNA here is from genome assembly GCA_030840285.1 of Pseudonocardiales bacterium. Classification (GTDB taxonomy): domain Bacteria; phylum Actinomycetota; class Actinomycetes; order Mycobacteriales; family Jatrophihabitantaceae; genus Jatrophihabitans_A. Next base: position 3,334 of record JAVEES010000419.1, on the reverse strand, counting down.
TACCAGCCGGGCCAGCCGCCGCCGCAGGGATCGCGCGCCACCGACGACAAGGGTGGCGCGGACATGATCCGCCGGTTCATGAACGACACCGTGCTCAGCCGGGTGCAGGCGCTCAAGCCGATCGCGGACGAGCTGAACCTGACGATGGCGCAGCTCGCGGTCGCCTGGGTGCTCCAGAACGACAACGTCTCGGCAGCGCTGGTGGGAGCTTCACGCCCGGCACAGGTGCACGAGAACGTGAAAGCGGCCGGCGTCCGGATCCCGGACGAGGCGATGAAGCGCATCGACGAGGCGCTGGGCGACGTGGTGGAACGCGACCCCGCCAAGACCGCTGAGAACGCGCCGCAGACCCGGCCGGTCTGACGGCGATCAGCGGCGGGTCAGCGGTGCCACCAGGAGCCATGGCTGAGGCCAGCCGGCGACGGTGAAGTCCGGACCCGTGAACAGTGCTAGGTCCCAGTTCTGCAGGGTGCCGGCGGACGGCTCGTAGTAGCGAATCCGTCCGTCGGCACTCCCGGGCAGGGCGAGTACCACGTGGCGCGGGCTGTAGCCGTCGCCGACGTACACCGGGCACGGGTAGCCATCCCCGGCGGATGCGATGAGCCGCTGGAACGCGCGTTCCCGGTGGGAGGGGTCCACGACCGAAACCTTGTACGGGCTGGCGAATGGCACGGGTTCTCCCGGTATCGAGCCGCCGCCGAGGTAGCGTGCCGCCGCCGACGGAAGCGTCCCGAGGGCTCGGGGCCACGGGATTTGCAGCCGGCCGGCGCAGTCCCGCACGCGGTTCGTCCGGCCATGAGTCATCAGCACCTCCGCCGCGAAGCGGGCTTGGACGCCGTCGGAGTCCGTACCCCAGGCCGATCGGACACCGAGGATCTGGCGGCTCAGCTGGCCATCGGCGAGCATCCTGGCCAGGACCAATGCTGCCGAGCCGCACGTGGTGGCATCCGGCTGGCGCAGGGTGTACTCGGTGAGAAAGTCGATGGCATCGGCGTGCCCTGTGGTGTCGTGCGTCGCGGCCAACGCCGACCGTTCGGCGGTGCCACGGCTTCGCGCGGCGGCTGACGCGCCGGACCCACCCGGTGCGAGCCGCTGCCAGCGGGCGATCCCTGAGCGCAGCTTCCTCAGCGCGGCTGGCACGGCGCGGACGGCCACCCCAGCTCCCGGGTCAGATCGGATCACCGAGGTTCACCCGGGGCGCCGGCCGGCGCCACTTGCGGGGGAAATAGGCGCGGCTGCCGGCATAGAAACCGAGCCCGACAGCGCTTTCCCGAGTCTCGAAGCCGCGTTCACGGGCAAGTTTGCGCAGTCGGTTACCAGTGATGATCCATTCCACCAGCAGCAGGAAGAAGAGCCCCAGCGTGATGATCTGAAGCGAGGGGATCGCGTAGCCGACCACCATTAGCGGGAACAGCAGCAGGAGGTAGTTCGAAGCCATCCGACGGGAGTCGACGTAGTCGCGCGCGAGCGTGCGGACCGGTCCCGCGTCGCGACGCGGCAGCACCCGCGGGTCGCCCTTCTTCATCGCTTCGCGGTACTCGGCGGTCGTCATCTTCTGCTGCCCGGCCACCTTGGCGCGCGCCCCTTGCTGCTTCTGCCAGGCGAGTGCTTCTTTCCTGGTCTTGGGTGCCGGCGGTGGTGGTGCCGCGTTGGACCGTCGCTTCGGCGTCGGCCGGCCCTTCCTGGACGTGGCCGACGGCGACTCGTCGACGACCTCGACCGTGGTCTCGGGGACTGCGGTGGAGGACTTGCGGCGGAGCAGGTTCACGGTGATGGCTTTCTCTTCCAGCGGTCAGAGCTAGCTCAGGGTGCCACAGCCGGCACCAGCTCGGGCAGTGCCAGCATCCTGTCGAGGGCGGTCCGGGCGTGTGCTGCCACGGTTGGTTCCACCGTGATCTGGTTGACGACCTCGCCGCGCACCAGCGACTCGAGCGTCTGGACGAGGTGCGGCAGGTCGATGCGATTCATGGTGGCGCAGTAGCAGACGGTCGACTCGAGGAAGGTGATGAGCTTGTCCGGATGTGCCTCGGCAAGCCGGCGGACCAGGTTGAGCTCGGTACCGATCGCCCAGGACGAGCCGGCCGGCGCGGCCTCGATCGTCCGGATGATGTATTCGGTCGAACCGACCAGATCTGCCTGGCCGACGACCTCGTGGGTGCACTCGGGGTGCACCAGCACCTGCACGCCCGGTACGCGGGCGCGCACCGCCTCGACCTGAGCGGCGGTGAATCGGCCGTGAACCGAGCAGTGCCCGCGCCACAGGATCATCTTCGCCGCGCGCAGCTCCTCGCGGGTCAGGCCGCCATTGGGCTTCAGCGGGTTGTAGACGACGCAGTCCTCCAGTTCGAGGCCGAGCTGCAGCACCGCAGTGTTTCGACCCAGGTGCTGATCGGGCAAGAAGAGCACCTTCTCACCCTGCTCGAAGGCCCACCGCAGCGCGCGCTCGGCATTGGAACTGGTGCAGACGGTGCCGCCGTGTTCCCCGGTGAAGCCCTTGATGGCGGCCGAGGAGTTCATGTAGGTCACCGGCACCGTGACGTCGGCGATGCCAGCCTCGCTCAGCACGTCCCAGGCGTCATAGACCTGGGTGTCGCGTGCCATGTCGGCCATCGAGCAGCCGGCGGCAAGGTCGGGCAGGATGACCTGCTGGCGCGGCAGGGTCAGAATATCGGCGGACTCGGCCATGAAGTGGACACCGCAGAAGACGATGTAGTCCGCCTCCGGACGGCCGGCGGCGTCGCGCGCCAACTTGAACGAATCCCCAGTCACGTCGGCAAACTGGATGACCTCGTCGCGCTGGTAGTGGTGACCGAGGATGAATACCCGATCTCCCAAAGCTGCCTTAGCCGCCCGCGCGCGATCGACCAGAGTCTCATCCGAGGCCGCCGGGAGCTCTCCGGGGCAGTCGACCCCGCGTTCCGAGCCAGGATCGCTGCCCCGGCCCAGCAACAGCAGGGCGCGACTGGTCGGCGACACGTCGGCTGAACCGTCGGCCCCGTCCGGCGCGTATGCATTCATAGACACGTCCGCATTGCTCACGCACATCAGTCTGCCTGCTGAAGCGCCGTGTGTTGGAATTGGTGCGACAGATTTCACCAGACACCCGGCTTCATCAGGCACCGGGCTTGAAGGGCACCGAGTCCAACGGACCGCAGCGCATGACGAGTGGCACGCCGAGAGGACGCATTGACATGACCAGTTCCGCAGTCTCCAACGAGGGCCCGGCCACCAGCGCGGTCAAACCCCGCCGTTTCAGCAACAGCTGGGCGACGGTGCCGCTGCGCATCTTCCTCGCAGCGCTGTTCCTCTTCGCGTCGTACGCGAAACTGACCTA
>JAVEES010000371.1 GCA_030840285.1 Pseudonocardiales bacterium | reverse complement strand
CGCTGGCTGTGCTGGATGCCGGTTACCGCCTCGTGCGCGGGAGCCGCCGCAGCCTGCATCCAGTGCGGGAGTCGGACTGGTGGGCCAGCGTCCGGCAACAGCGAGGCAACGCCGCGGACGTCCTGATGTGGCGCCTGCACGGCCCGGGCTGGCGTCGCCGGGCAGACGCGCCGCTGGGCCGACGACCGCAGCACCTGCTGACTACGGCGGCAGCCCTGGCAGCCGCGGGATCAGCGGTAATAGGTCGGCGACGTGCTGCCACCCTGCTCAGCCTTGGCTGGCTGGCGGCCACCGTGGAGTTCTGCTGGCATCGGATCGCGCCGGGGCCCAAGGATCGCGCCGAAGTGGCAAGGATGATCAGTACCAGCCTGGTGATACCGCCGGTCGCCACTTGGCACTGGCTGGTCGGCATCTGGCGGTACCGAGGAGTGCGCCGCCGTCAGCTCAGCCGGCACAGGCGCATGCTGCCCGCGGCGGTACTTCTCGACCGGGACGGCACGATCATCCACGACGTGCCCTACAACGGCGATCCCGCTCAGGTGCAGTCGATGCCGGGCGCGCGCTCGGCGCTGGATCGGCTGCGTGCGGCCGGAATACCGCTCGGCGTCATCAGCAACCAGTCGGGTATCGCGCGGGGACTGATCGACGCCGGCCAGGTGGCTGCGGTCAACGCCCGCGTCGAGGAACTGCTCGGTCCCTTCGATGTGTGGGCTATCTGCCCGCACGGCGACGAGGATGGCTGCGAATGCCGCAAGCCACAGCCTGGGCTCATCTACCGCGCCGCCGAGCAGCTGGGCGTCAAGCCGCAGGAGTGCGTGGTGATCGGTGACATCGGCGCCGACGTCGACTCCGCACGAGCCGCGGATGCCCACGCGATCCTCGTCCCGACCGAGCGCACCCGCCAGGCCGAGGTGCTGGCTGCACCGCTGCGGGCGGCGACGCTTGCCGACGCCGTCGAGCTGGTCCTGACCGGCGGTGAACGCCGATGAGCCGGACGGTTCTGGTGGTGCGACTGGACAGCATGGGTGACGTGCTGGCCGCGGGCCCGGCCGTGCGCGCGGTCGCCTCGGCAGCGGACCGGGTGGTCATGCTGGCCGGCCCGATCGGCGCGGATGCGGCGCGGATGCTGCCCGGCGTGTGCGACGTCATCGTCTTCGACTGCCCCTGGATCGGCCGGCCCGCCGCCGTGGTGGATCGCATCGCCATCGGGGAAACCGTCGATGAACTAAGCAAGATCGGCATCGACGAGGCGATAGTGTTGACCTCTTTTCACCAGTCGCCATTGCCTACCGCGCTGTTGCTGAAGCTGGCCGGCATACCGGTCGTCTCGGCGAGCAGTGTGGATTACCCCGGCTCGTTGCTGGATCGGCGGCTGTCCGAACCGGCCGACGTTGCCGAGCCGCTGCGGATGCTGGAGATCGTGCGCGGCGCGGGTTTCGAGCTGCCCGAGGGCGACGACGGCTGCCTGGCGGTTCGCCACCCGTTGCCCGCAGCGGACCCGGCCTGGAACCTTGAGCCTCGTTATCTCGTCGCCCATCCAGGCACGGCTGCGCCGGCGCGGGCCTATCCCGCCGAGCTATGGGCGGCCGCGGTGCGCCAGCTTGCCCTCAACGGGTGGCAGGTTGTGCTGACCGGAGCTGAGTCTGAAAGGTCGCTCACCGCGGGAATCGCACTTGCCGCGGCCGCCGGCGACCAGATCCTCGATCTGGGTGGGCGGCTGCAACTAGACGAGCTGGCCGCGGTGCTGAGTGATGCCCAGGTGGTGGTGGTCGGCAACACGGGTCCCGCCCATCTGGCAGCAGCCGTCTGTACCCCGGTGGTATCGCTGTTCGCGCCGGTGGTGCCGGCACAACGGTGGCTTCCCTACGGCGTGCCCGTGGTCGTGCTCGGCGATCAGCAAGCACCCTGTCGCGACACCCGCAGCACCGTCTGCCCGATCGAAGGCCATCCGTGCCTGAGCTCGGTGAAGCCATCCCAGATCGTCCGGGCGGTCACTGAGCTGGTGCCCGAGATGAGCCGCTTGCGCGAAGAGCAGGTAAGGACATGAGTGAGCATCGCAGCGAGGTACGAGTGAGGAGCGGAGCGAATTCAGCGATGAGCCGCTTGCGCGAAGAGCAGGTAAGGACATGAGTGAGCATCGCAGCGAGGTACGAGTGAGGAGCGGAGCGAATTCAGCGATGAGCCGCTTGCGCGAAGAGCAGGTAGCAGTATGAGGATTTTGATGTGGCATGTGCATGGCAGCTGGACGACTGCGTTCGTGCAGGGCCGCCATGAGTACGTGGTCCCGGTGCTGCCCGATCAGGGCCCCGATGGCCGCGGTCGCGCGCGGACCTGGACGTGGCCTGACTCGGTGGTTGAACGGACGCCGAGCCAGCTGCGCGAGGAGCCGGTGGATGTCGTCATCCTGCAGCGGCCCACTGAGCTTGAGCTGGTTCGTGAGTGGCTCGGACGGGACCCGGGCGGGCAGTTGCCGGCCATCTATCTCGAGCACAACACACCGGAGGACAAGCCGTGCCTGCAACGGCATCCGATGGCCGATCGGGTCGACATCCCGATCGTGCACGTGACCGGCTTCAACCAGCTGTTCTGGGACAACGGGCGCGCCAAAACAGCGGTCATCGAGCACGGGATCATCGATCCGGGACCGCGCTACACAGGCGAACTGGCCGCGGGCGCAGTCGTGGTCAACGAGCCGGGCAGGCGGGGCCGGCTGGTCGGCGCGGACCTGGTGCCGCGCTTCGCCGAAGTAGGACCGGTCGACGTTTTCGGCATGCAGGCAAAGGCATTCGTCCAGTCCATACCGGATCACCGCAGCCCGATCGCGGCGTATGAGGACCTGTTCTCCCAGGATCAGCTGCACACCGAGCTGGCTCGTCGCAGGGTCTACCTGCATCCCATGCGCTGGACCTCGCTCGGACTCTCGCTGATCGAGGCGATGCACCTCGCGATGCCCGTGGTGGTGCTGGCCGCGACCGAGGCTGTCAGTGCGGTGCCGCCTGGCGCCGGTGTGCTGAGCACCGATTTCGCCGTCCTGCGGGACGGATTCCGGACGTTGCTGCATGAGCCCGAGGCAGCCCGGCGGGCCGGTGCCACCGCTCGGTCGACGGCTCTGCGGCGCTATGGACTCGAGCGGTTCCTCACCGACTGGGACCGATTACTCCTGGAGCACACGAGGAGCGAGGTGAGCACATGAAGATCGCGATGGTCTCCGAGCACGCCAGTCCACTTGCCTGCCTCGGCGGCGTGGACGCCGGTGGGCAGAACGTGCACGTGGCCGAACTGTCGCTCGCGCTGGCACGCCGGGGTCATTCGATCGTGGTGTACACCCGTGCCGACCGGCCGGGGCTGGCAAGGCGGGTCACGATGGCGCCCGGTGTGCAGGTCGAGCACGTCACGGCCGGACCCCTGGCAGGCATCGGCAAGGACGAGTTGTTGCCGCACATGCCGGCCTTCGCAGCCCAGCTCGCGCGCCGCTGGAGGCGGGATCGGCCCGACGTCGCGCACGCGCACTTCTGGATGAGCGGCCTGGCTGCGACCGAGGCGGGGGCGCTGACCTCTGTCCCGGTGGTGCAGACCTTTCATGCGCTGGGCACCGTCAAACACCGGTGGCAGCCCGAGGCAGACACCAGCCCGGAGTCGCGGATCGGTACCGAGCGCCGGGTGGCCCGTACGGTCGAGCGGATCATCGCGACCTGCACGGATGAGGTGAAAGAGCTGACCAGCCTCGGCGCCTCCCGCTCCAGCATCGACGTGGTGCCCTGTGGCGTGGATGTCGAGCTGTTCCGGCCGAGCTCGATCCGACCGGGCACGGCCCGGCCGAGGAGGTTACTCGTGTTGGGCAGGTTGGTGCCTCGCAAGGGCGTCGAGGACGCGATCCGGGCGCTCGCCGCGATACCGGACACCGAGTTGCTGGTCGTGGGCGGTCCGGCCGCGCAGGAGCTCGACGCCGATCCGGAGGTCCGCCGGCTGCGTTCGGTGTGCGACGCGGTCGGGGTGATCGATCGGGTGCGGTTCGCCGGTCGGGTTGCACACGGCGAGCTGCCGGCCGTCATCTCCTCGTGCGACCTGCTGCTGGCGGTGCCGTGGTACGAGCCGTTCGGCATCGCGCCGCTGGAGGCGATGGCGTGTGGCCTTCCGGTGGTAGCCAACGCGGTCGGCGGAATGCTGGACACGGTAGTGCCAGGGCGGACCGGAATGCTGGTGCCGCCAGGAGACCAGGCCGCGCTGATCAGCACGATTTCGAACTTGTTGGATGATGCTCCGCTGCGCAGACGAATGTCGGCCGCCGGGGTGCGGCGCGCCCGAGACCTCTACACCTGGGATGCCGTGGCGGCCCGCACCGAGCAGTCCTATCTGTCCGTGCTGGCCGGACGCGGGGACGCGGACACCGTGGCGGGGGTGGGCCGATGAGCGGATTGTTGCCGAGGGCGGCGCGCGAGCACGTCGCCGCGCTCTCGCAGGCCCTCGCCGAGTTCGGCCCGGCCGCCGACATCAGCGTCGGCTGGGGTTACCGGCTCGCCGATGCGTTGCTCGACGGCGCACGGCTGCTGGTGGCGGGCAATGGCGGCAGCGCCGCTCAGGCCCAGCACCTGAGCTCTGAGGTGGTCGGGCGCTACTGCCAGGACCGTCCGCCTTTCTCGGCCGTTGCCCTGCACACCGAGCCTTCGGCGCTGACGGCCATTGTCAACGACTACGGCATCGAGGAGATGTTCGCCCGCCAGGTGCAGGCGCATGGCCGCCCCGGAGACATCTGCGTGTTCATGTCGACCTCGGGCCGGAGCCGCAACCTGCTGCGCGCCGCCGAGCGAGCGCGCCGGTGCGGCCTGCGGACCTGGGCCATGACGGGACCCGCACCGAATCCCCTTATCGAGCAGACCGAGGAGTGCCTCACCATCGACGCCGCGACGACCGCGACGGTGCAGGAGCTGCATCTGGTGGCCTTGCACATGATGTGCGAGGCGATGGACGAGCAACTGTCCGCGAGGTTTGCGCTATGACAGGCCCGTTGGTCGTGATCGGCGACGTGATGCTCGACGTTGATCTGGTCGGCCGCTGCGAACGGTTGTCTCCCGAGGCGCCGGTGCCCGTGCTGTCGGATCTGGAAGAGCACCGGCGTCCCGGGGGTGCGGCCCTCGCGGCGCTGCTGGCGGCCAGGTGCTCGGCCACGCGCCCGAGCCCCCGGCGGGTCGTTCTGATCGCGCCCTTCGCCGACGACGACGCCGCCGACACCGTCGCTGCCCTGGTGGGTGAGCAGGTCGAGGTGATCCCCGTTGCCTGGCACGGGCGAACTCCGGTGAAGACCAGGATCAGGATCGGTGATCATCCGGTGGCACGCCTGGACGCCGGTGGAGACCCGGGACCGGTTGGCCGGGTGCCTGATCTCGCCAAGCAGGCTCTTTCCGGGGCCGCGGCCGTCCTGGTGTGTGATTACGGGCGCGGCGCAACCAGCGATCCGGAGTTGCGTGCGGCGATCGCCGAGGCCGCCGGACGGGTGCCCGTGGTGTGGGATCCGCACCCGAAGGCATCGCCTCCGGTGGCCGGCTGCGCCCTTGTCACCCCCAACGAATCGGAGCTGTCCGGGTTCGCGCAAGCGATCGGGTCGCGCCCGTCCGGTCCCGGCGGAACCTGGCGAGGCGTGAGCGCGCGCGCCATGGCGAGTCGCTGGCAGGCGCGTGCGGTCGCGGTGACCCTCGGTGCACGAGGCGCGATGCTCTGCCTGGGGGACAACGCACCGCTGATGGTGCGCGGTGCCGAACTTCGTGCCGTGGATACCTGCGGCGCCGGCGACAGTTTCGCGGCGGCGGCTGCCCTCGCGCTGGCCGAGGGATGCCTGCCGAGCGAGGCAGTTGCGTTCGCAGTGGCTGAGGCGAACCGGTTCGTGGAGGCCGGCGCGGCCTCTGCCGTGCGGATTGCGCCGGTAGATCGTGCGCCGGTCGATCCTGGGCCGGTCGATCCTGGGCCGGTCGATCGTGCGCCGCGGCCGGCCGGTGGCGTGGCCGAACTCGTGCGCCGTGTTCATGCCCGTGGTGGCGTGGTGGTCGCTACCGGCGGGTGTTTCGATCTGCTGCATGCAGGGCATATCGCGGCGCTGGAGGCGGCTCGCGCACTGGGTGACTGCCTGATCGTCTGCCTCAACTCCGACGACTCGGTGCGACGGCTGAAAGGCCCGGAGCGTCCCCTGCAGCCCCAGGGCGATCGGGCGAGGGTGCTGCGCGCTCTGACGTGTGTCGATGAGGTGGTCATCTTCGACGGTGACACCCCGGCTGACGTGCTGCGCCAGATCCGGCCAGATGTCTGGGTCAAGGGCGGTGACTACACCGGCGCCGACCTTCCTGAAGCGGACGTGCTCGCCGAGTGGGGCGGCGAAGCGGTGATTGTGCCGTATCTGAAAGGTCGATCGACATCCGAGCTGGTGGAGCTGGCGGCCGGCGCAGGGAAGCCGACGAGCCGATGAATCGTCCGGTCGCACTCGTCCTGCGTGCGCTTGGTCTCGGTGATTTCATGACCGGGTTGCCCGCCCTGAAGTTGGTACGGCGGGCGCTCGCGGACCATCACCTGGTGCTGGCCGCAGATCAGCGGTTTCAGGAGCTGTTGCCCTACATCGACTACCTGGACGAGATATACCCCAGCGGTGAGCTGATGCCGCTGACCGGTTTCGGCCGTCCGGTCGATGTGGCGATCGATCTGCACGGCAACGGACGAGCCAGCCGCCGGCTGCTCGCCGAGCTGGCACCCGGCCGCCTGATCGGTTTCGGCAACCCCGGCGACGGCCTCCCCGGCCCGGCCTGGGACCGGGCAGAGCACGAGGTCAGCCGCTGGTGCCGGCTGATCTCGGACACGTTGGGAGCGCCGCGGGCCGAATCTCGTCCATCCGTTGAGCAGTGCGTCGGCCGGCCGGCGGTGGACGTGCCGCGCGGCGTGACGCTGATCCATCCCGGCGCTGCCTACCAGTCGCGCCGCTGGCCACCGGAACGGTTCACCGACGTGTCCAGGGCGCTGGTGGCCGCCGGTCACCGGGTCCTGATCACCGGGGGAGCGGCCGAGGCATCGCTAGTGGAAATCATCGCCGGCCAGTCCGGTGCCGAGCCAGTGCTTCAGCCGAGCCTGGTGGAGCTGTTTGCCCTTGTCGCCTCGGCCCGTTCGGTGATCTCGGGCGATACCGGCGTGTCACATGTGGCCTCCAACTACGCAACTCCCTCGGTGACGCTGTTCGGTCCGGTGTCACCGCGGCTCTGGGGGCCGCCGGCCGATCCGCGGCATCAGGTCCTCTTTCACGGTGACGGCCGGGGGAATCCGCATGGGGGTGCGGTCGATCCGGCGTTGCTCCGGATTTCGGTCGACGAAGTGCTCAGCGCCATCGGACGGGTCGCCGCCGAACCCGCGCTGGGTTGAGTGATCTGTTTGGAGTCCAGTGGGCTGTTGAATGAAAGGAAGGACTAATCGGTGAGAAGTCTTGACGGACGTGCGGTGCTGATCAGCGGCGCCGGAAGTGGTCTGGGGCGCGCGATAGCCTCGCGGCTGTCGGACGGCGGCGCGCATTCGATCGTCGCCGACATCGATCTGGACAGCGCCGAGCAGACGGTGAAACTAATCCGGGATACCGGCGGGCAGGCCAGCGCCATCCTGCTCGACGTCACCGATCCCGCTAGTGCGCGACACGTCGTCAGCCAGGCGGCGGGGGAGTTCGGCGAACGCTTCGACGGCCTGGTCAACAATGCCGGAACCGACCGTGGCGCTGGGCTGCTCGATATCTCTGACGAGCAGTGGCAGCAGGTAATCGGAGTCAACCAGTCCGGACCGCTGTACCTGACGAGGGAGTTTCTGAAGGCATTGGGCAGCGCTGATCGCCAGTATCCCGCCGACGTCGTCAACGTGATCTCCATATCGGCAATCACCGTCGGAGTCGACGCAGCCGCCTACAACTCGTCAAAGGCGGCTCTGGCCATGCTGACCAGGATCATGCAACGCGAGGCCCTGGAGTACCGGTGGCCGGCCCGCATTCACGGGTTGATGCCCAGCGCCATGGACACGCCGATGATGCAACAGTGGCACCTGTCCAACGAGGTGATGATGCAGCCCGACACCGTGGCCAGCGCGGTCGAGTTCATGCTGACGCTGCCGCCGGACACCTTTGTGCAGAACCTGGTGATCAATTCCCGCCG
>JAVEES010000303.1 GCA_030840285.1 Pseudonocardiales bacterium | reverse complement strand
GCCGCGGGGCGTAGGAGGCGACGAAGACGGCGATGTCATCCTCCCGCCGCTCGCCGTGGTGGCCGTAGTGCACTACTCCGGTGCGCCCCTGTTCGAGCAGCCCGCGGGCGTCGTCGCGCACCGCGTCGTCCAGTCGCGCGGAACCGAGGCTGCCCGACGTTGCATCCGGTCGGATGACCATCCGCTGTCCCAGCTCCGGCCCGTCGCCGAGAACCACCGTTGCGACCGCGACCGGACGACCGTCGGCGACGTCGGTGCAGATCTCTTCCAGTTCGGGGAAGCTGTCGCGGCTGATCCGTTCGACGTAGATGTCGATGATGCCGCCGCAGGTCAACCCGACGGTGAACGCGTCCTCGTCGCTCACCCCGAAACGCTGAAAGGCCGGAACGCCGTCGGCGCGGACGCGCGCGCCGAGCTCGTACACCGCACCCTCGACGCAGCCGCCCGAGACGCTGCCCACCGCCGAGCCGTCACCCGCGACGATCATCGCCGCGCCCGGCTGCCTCGGCGCCGAACTCCACGTGTCGACGACGGTGGCCAGCGCGACGTCATCACCTGCCTTCCAGAAGGCCAGCAGCTCGTCCAGGACGTCACGCATCCGCCAGCACCTTCACCAGTTCCTCCAAGGCCGCGAAGCTGTGCCCGGCGACGAGGGCGTCCAGGTGCGGGAGGGCCGCCACCATGCCACGAGTAGCCGGGGCGAATCCGTCCTTGCCTTTGTGCGGGTTAACCCAGACGAGGGCGTGTGCCAGGCGGGCCAGCCGGGCCAGCTGGTCACCCAGCTCGGCGGGGTCGCCTCGCTCCCAGCCGTCCGAGCAGATCACCAGCACCGCCCCGCGAGCCAGACCGGGCTGTCCCCACCGGTCGGTGAAGGCCTTCACGGTGTCGCCCAGCCGGGTTCCGCCGCTCCAATCCGGAACCGCTCGACCGGCGGCAGCCAGTGCCTGATCGGGATCGCGCAGCCTGAGCTGGCGGGTCACCCGGGTCAGCCTGGTGCCGAGGGTGAACACTTCGGCGCCGGCCGGTGCGCAGCGAACGGCGGCGTGGCCGAAGCGGAGCATCGCGTCGCTGTAGGGCGCCATCGAGCCGCTGACGTCGATGAGCACCACCAGGCGCCGAGGCTTCTCGCGGCGCTGCCGGTGTGCCAGCTCGGTCGGCTCGCCTCCGGCGCGCAGCATCCGGCGCAGCGAGCGGGGCAGATCGACAGAGCCTCGGGTCGCCGGGCGGTGGCGATGCGAGCGCCGCCCCGAGACCGTCGGAGCGAGCAACGTGAATAACCGCTGCAACTCGGCCCGCTCGCCGGCGGACAGCGCTGCGAAGTCCAGGTGCCGCAGCACTTCACGACGGCTCGCCCCCGCGGCCGGCTGCCCGGCGAGTGGCTGACCCTCGGCGCCAGGCCCTTCCCACTGCGCCGACCGCGCGACCGAGGCCGCCGCTGCCGCCATCAACCGCGCATGTTTGCCCGAGAAGTACAGGGCAAACGCCGCGTCGTAGCGATCGAGGTCGGCCGGATCAGCGCACAACGTCAGGCGGCCGGCCCAGTAGGCGTCGGCGCGGTTGAGCACGTCGAGTTCGGCCAGTGCCCGGACCATCGAGTGCACCCGATCCGGGTCGGCGTCCACTCCGCAGTGGCGAAGCGTTCGCGCGAAACCGACCATGACGTCGATGACGTCACCTTCGTAGACCGGCACGGTGTTGACCACTGATCTCAACCGGCCAGCTCAGCCAGCACGGTGTCGCGGACCCGGGCAGCGTCCTCCTGGTATTTCAGAACGGCGCCCAAGGTCGCTGCGGCAAGCTCCCGATCGAGGGTGCGGGCACCCAGGATCTGCAATGCCCGTGCCCAGTCGATCGACTCGGCCACACCCGGCGGCTTGAGCAGGTCGGCCTCCCGCATCCGGCGCACCGCGCCGGCGACGTCGCGAGCCAGCTGGTCCGATAGCTCCGGCAGTCGCCTTCGCAGGATCGCTACCTCACGATCGAAGGGCGGGTGCGCGACCCAGTGGTAGAGGCAGCGGCGCTTCAGCGCGTCGTGCACCTCGCGGGTGCGGTTGGAGGTAAGTACGACGATCGGCGGTGTCTCGGCGCGGATCGTGCCCAGCTCGGGAATGGTCACGGCATTCTCGGCAAGCACTTCGAGAAGGAACGCCTCGAACTCGTCGTCGGCCCGGTCGATCTCATCGATGAGCAGCACCGCACCAGCTGACTCGATGGCCCGCAGGATCGGGCGTGCGATCAGGAACCTGCGGTCATACAGCGAGCGCTCCAGGGCCTCGGGCTCGAGGACGCCAGCCGTCTCGGACGCTCGAAGGTGCAGCACCTGGCGGGGAAAGTCCCAGTCGTAGAGCGCCTGCGAGGCGTCGATGCCCTCATAGCACTGGAGCCGGATGAGCTCCCTGCCGGTGACGCCGGCCAGCGCCTCGGCCAGGCTGGTCTTACCGACGCCCGCGTCGCCTTCCAGGAACAGCGGGCGATGCATTCGGATCGCGAGGTAGGCCGCCGTTGCCAGACCGTCCTCGGGCAGGTAGCCCTGCTCGCGCAGCGCCGCGGCCAACCCCGCGGGGTCGGTCATCGGCGTCTGCATGTAGCGCATCATTCCAGCATGGCCTGACCGCGCTCTTCGCCGCCACGAGCGGGGAGTCGGGCGGCGGGTCGCCGAGAACGGCAGAGGGCGGCGCGGCGCCTGAGCAGAGGCCGTACGGTATCGGTCATGGAGCCGGTCTACTCGTCTGTGATCACCCTGGCCCGCGCGGTGTTCGCGGCCGAGGGCTTGAAGTTCACGATTCACGGAGCGGAGAACGTGCCCCGCACCGGCGGCGCGGTGATGGCGATCAACCACACCGGCTATATGGATTTCACGTATGCAGGGCTGGCGGCCCGTCCGAGCCGTCGCCTGGTTCGGTTCATGGCCAAGGACGAGGTCTTCAAACACCGCATTTCTGGTCCCCTGATGCGCGGCATGCACCACATCCCGGTCGACCGCGACGCCGGGGCAGCCTCGTTCCGAGAGGCGGTGACGGCCTTGCGCAACGGCGAGATCGTCGGTGTCTTCCCCGAGGCCACGATCTCGCGCTCCTTCGAGCTCAAGGAATTCAAGAGCGGCACCATCCGGATGGCAGCGATGGCCGGTGTTCCGATCCTGCCCACGGTCATCTGGGGATCCCAGCGGGTGTGGACCAAGGACTATCCCAAGCGGTTGGGACGGACGAAGATCCCGATCATCCTCAGCGTCGGCGAGCCCATCAGCGTGGCACGCCGCGACGATGCCGAGCTGGTGACCAAGGAGCTGATCGACCGGATGACCGCGCTGCTGCACGCGGCGCAAGAGGAATACCCGCCGCTGTCCGGTGACGAGCTGAAGTTCCTGCCTGCCCGGCTCGGCGGCACGGCGCCCACCCCCGAGCGAGCCGCGCAGCTCGATGCCGAGGAAGCGGCCGCCAAAGCCGCCCGCCGGGCAGCCAAGCGGGCTGCCGAACAGCGCGGCGAGCAACCACCGGCCGAGCAACCACCGGCCGAGCAACCACCGGCCGAGCAACCACCGGCCTAGGCCCGCTCCGTCGCGGGCAGGGCGGTGAGGCGGGCAGTATGGATTGGTGTTGTCCGCGTTCTCGCCCGCTCGTCGACGCCTCGTCGTGTTCAGCGTGCTGATCTCGATTGCCGCGCTCGTTGCCGGCGGGATCTGGACCGCGGTTGCGCGGGCGGGCAAGACGAACGCGGTAACCATCACCCAGGCTGAACCCGGTCCGGTGCTGCTCGTTCCCGGCTATGGCGGTTCGGTGACCGGGCTTCAGGCGCTGGCCGCTCGGCTGCGAGCGGCGGGCAAGCAGGTGAGCATCATGTCCTTGCCCGGCAACGGCACCGGCGACCTGAGGGAGCAGGCGAAGGCCCTGCGTTCGGCGGCCCGATCCGTCCTGTCGACCAGTGGCGCGTCCTCCCTCGATGTGGTCGGTTATTCCGCGGGTGGGGTGGTCGCGCGGCTCTGGCTCAGCGATTACGGCGGCGCGTCGGTCGCCCGGCGGATCATCACGCTGGGCACGCCGAATCACGGCACGCAGCTCGCTGATCTGGGTGGAGTGATCGCCGGTGCCTGCCCGCTGGCGTGCCAGCAACTGGCCCCGAACAGCTCGTTGCTGCTTGCCCTGAACCGCGAACGGCCGGCCGCTGCGCCGTCCTTGGTCTCGATCTGGACGACACAGGACGACGTGGTGCTGCCGCCGGACTCAGCCCGGCTCGACGGTGCTCTCGATCTCACCGTGCAGGGCATCTGCGCCTCCTCGCAGGTCCAGCACGGCGGCCTGCCCACCGAGCCGTTGGTCGCCGGGATGGTGCTCGCCGAGCTCGCTGCCGGGGCGCCGGTTGCGCTGACGCCCGCCGATTGCGCGCGGCTCAGCTCGTGACGTCCTTGGACATGAAGTTGGCCCACGCCGCCGTCA
>JAVEES010000273.1 GCA_030840285.1 Pseudonocardiales bacterium | reverse complement strand
CAACCGGGTGCTCATGGATTGAGCCTCCTCGCTCGTTGAAAGCCCCATTCTGTCGCAGAGAGCCACTCTTGCGATATGCCTGCTGACGCCGCGTTCAGACCGGCGACATCGTCCTTTCAGATGGTCTCGGCCACGATGCTTTCAGGGCTTCGGAACAGCCGAGGTTCATGCGAGGAAAGAGGAGCATTCATCATGGTTGGACAACTAGCACGGCGCCTGCGACGGTTGGGCACCGCCCCGACGGTCCTTCTCGGCGCCTGCGCCGTCGTTGCTATTGGAGCAGGGACCGCCTATGCCGCAACCCCGGCGGCGCACGGTTCCAGCACCCCGCCCGCCGCGGTATCGACGACGGTCGAAAAGCCCACAGCCAGCGACACCGACAATGTGCAGTCCGCCGACCAGACGGGTGATCAGACTGGGGCTGACACGAGCGGTGCCGAGGCCACCACCACCGCCGCCACGACCACTGCCACCACGCCCACCGCCACGACCGGGACCTCGGCCGACACAGCCAGCGACACCGACAATGTGCAGTCCGGCGACCAGACCGGCCCCGACGCCCCTGGAACGGCGGCTGCCTCAGACTGAGCTGAACGCGGTTGACAGGCTGCCCTTCGCGGCCCGTTCGCCGCCAACCCGAGCCTCTGGCGTGCTCTCCGCGCCGGGGGCTCGGGCCATGTCCGGAAAGGCCAAAGCACAGGCGCGCACATCGTGCCTACATCCTCGAACCGCGAGCATTGCGCAGAGCCCGACATCGAACCGTCGGGCGCGGAAAGATGGAGACGCCGGTCATGCGACTGCTCGTGGTGGAGGACGATGAACGGATGGCTGTGCTCCTCAAGCGAGCGCTGGAGGAGGACGGCTACGCCGTCGACGTCACCGGTGACGGCGCCGAAGCGCTGTGGATGGGGCAGGAAAACGACTACGACGCTGTGGTCCTCGACGGGATGTTGCCCGGGATGGACGGTTTCGAGGTCGTCCGCCGCCTCCGCGAGTCGCGCAGATGGGCTCCCGTGCTCATGCTTACGGCGAGAGCCGGGGTTGACCAGCGCATCTTTGGTCTGGACGCTGGCGCCGACGACTACCTTGCCAAGCCGTTCAATTTCGGTGAGCTGTCCGCGCGGCTCAGGGCGCTGGTCCGGCGTGGTAACACCGAACGCCCGGTGATCCTCGCTGCCGGCGATCTGACGTTGGACCCGGCCTCGCGGCGCGTCACGCGCGACGGTAAGCGTGTGGAACTCACAGCCAAGGAATTCGCGCTGCTGGAACTGCTGATGCGTCGCCGCGGTGATGTTCTGTCCCGCACCTACATCTTGGAGCACGTCTGGGACTTTGCCTACGACCCCAGCAGCAACGTCGTCGACCAGTACATCGGCTCCTTGCGGCGCAAGCTCGACCGTCCCTTCGGCCGTGACGACGTTCAGACCATTCGCGGCGCGGGCTACCGGCTACGAGACCCTGATGACGATCGCTCACCGGTCACCAAACAACGATGACCTCGCCGCCCTTGCATGCGAGGCTCCGCAGGTGGTTGCGCGGCGTTCGAGCGCGGCTGATGCTGACCTACCTGCTTGCCGCCGCAGTGCTGGCCGTCGCCGGTATCTCCGTCTTCACCCTCGTGCTGGGCAGCGGACTACGGGCCAGCGTCGATGCGGGCTTGCAGACGCGGGCCAACTCGCTTGAGGCCGACGTTCGCTCCGGAAATATTCAGCAGACCGAACCGGCACCCAGGATCGGGACCGCGCTCGGTGAAGGAGACCTTCAGGCATTCACCGCGGTATACGACGCGGGCGGACAGCTTGCGGAGGCAAACCCGTCGCTTCTGCCCGCGGCACCGCTGACGGCAGCGGACCTTGCCTCCCGCCGGTCCGGGACGTGGACTAGTTACCTCGGCGGCGAACAGTTCCGGGTGCTCACACAGCCGGTCAACGGGCCCGACGGCAGGTGGCTGGTCGCGGTAGGTCAGAACCTGAACACGATCAATGACGTGAGCAATGAGGTCCGCCGAACCCTCTACTTCGCTGTTCCGGTCGGGCTGCTGCTCGTCGGGCTGGGGGCCTGGCTGCTGTCGGGCGCCGCTCTGAAGCCGGTGGACCGAATGCGCGGCGACGCCCAGCGGCTCAGCGAGCACGACGCGGCTGGGCGCATCACTGAGCCCCCGACGACGGACAGCCTCAACCAACTCGCACGGACCTTCAACACGCTGCTGGATCGGCTGCACGGATCGCTGGAACGGCAACGTGCGCTCGTCGCCGACGCCGGGCACGAACTGCGCACGCCCCTCGCGGTGTTGCAGACCGAGTTGGAAACAGCCGTCAGGCCTTCGCGGAGTCGCGACGACCTGGTCGACTCGATAACCCACGCGCGCGCCGAAGTGTCGCGCCTTGCCATCCTGGCCGAAGACCTCCTGCTGCTCGCCCATGCCGACGGCGGTGCCCCGCTGATCCGCCGCCAACTCACCGATATCGGTGCGCTGATCGACGACACCGTCGCCGCACACCATGGCAGGGCCGAGAGCGCAGGTATCGAACTAAGAACCATGACAGGCAAGGCACCGCTCATCGGCGAACTCGACCCGGTCGCGGTCCGTCGAGTACTGGATAATCTCCTCAGTAACGCTCTGAGACAAGTCCCAACCGGGGGGAGCATCACCGTTGCGGCTGAGCTCCTCACGCCAGAGAGAGGGCCGGTGATGTTCGCACTGACGGTCAGCGACACCGGCCCCGGCTTTCCCGCGGAGTTCCTGCCTCAGGCATTCGAGCGGTTCTCCCGAGCCGAACAGAGTCGAAGCCGCCTGGACAACACCGCTGGCAGTGGGCTGGGCCTGGCCATCGTCGACACGCTCGTGAAGGCCCACGGCGGAGCGGTGTCTGCCACCAATCCCGAAGAGGGCGGTGCGGCGGTGGCCCTGCGTATTCCGGTCGGGGACAGCACTGGCGCCTCGCGGCGGCCGGTCGCCGGATCAGCGAGCACAGCGGGCCGGCGCCAATGACCGCGGTGCTACTGATAGAGGATGACGAGGCTATCGGTGCCGCGCTCCAGGCGGCGCTTACCTCGCAGAATTACGACGTGCACTGGGCTCGGACGGGCGCATCGGCGTTGGCGCGAGCCGGCGGCGACAGCGCTGATCTGGTCTTGCTCGATCTCGGGCTGCCAGACCTCGACGGTGTTGAAGTCTGCCGGGCTCTGCGGACCGCGCAGCCGGGAAGCATCATCGTCATCCTGACCGCGCGCGATGAAGAGATCGACGTTGTACTCGGCCTGGAAGCGGGCGCGGATGACTACCTGGTCAAGCCAATCCGCCTCGTCGAACTGCTGGCACGCCTGCGCGCGCATCTACGTCGCGGGCAGGCCCCAGACGAAGCTGGTCAAGTGCGTTGCGCCGGCTCGCTGCGGGTAGATCTTGACTCACGCCGAGCGTGGGTCGCGGATCATGAGCTGAGCCTGCGCGCCAAGGAGTTCGACCTGCTGGCACGGCTCGCCGCCCAGCCCGGCCAGGTAGTCAGCCGCGAATCGCTGATGGCGGATGTGTGGGATGAGAACTGGTTCGGTTCCACCAAGACCCTCGACGTGCATGTCGCCGCGCTCCGGCGCAAGCTTGCCGTCCCCAGGCCGCCGGATTCCTCTCCGCAGCGGCACGACGATGCGGACAGCACACCTACTGTGGTGACACTTCGTGGCCGGGGCTACCGGCTCGAACCCGGACCAAGCTGAATCCTCCTCGGTGATCAAGTCGCGTCTGGTGTTGCTGGGGCAGCAGCACACGCGAGTTGATCAACGGGTCTGGACAGGGCAAGAGGGATATGCCCAGTCAGAGCCTGCGTAGCACGGTAATCGCCGGGCGGCGGCTCATCCGACTGCTCACCCCCGTAACCACCGCCAGCGCGGCCAGCGAGAGCAGGGCGGTGCCCAGAATGTAGGCCCAGGGCACCGTCAGGCCTGCCGGCGGTGGGTCGAAGACTCCGGTAAGAACCTTGACCAGCATCTTCGACAGCACCCAGCCCACCATCGCACCACCGACCACTCCGATGATGCCGAGCACGAGCGCGTCTGTGGCGATGAAGGCCCGAAGCTGCCGTGGCTTGGCGCCCAGAGCACTGAGAATGGCAAGGTTGCGCCGCCGTTCGGCCACGCTCAGACCGAGTACCAGGCCCGCTGCCGCGGCAGCGATGAACAGGGCGAAGCCCAACTCGACCCGGGTCAGACCGGCCAAGTCGACCGCCGTCAGGCTCGAGCCAACCTGCTTGCGGACGGTGCTGATGTCGGTCACGGTCACCGAGGCACCCAGCGCTGCCTGGACGCGGCCGGCTACCGCGTGCTGGTCCCGCCCGCCGGTGTTGACGAGGAACGCACCGGTCGCGTCGCTACCAGTTTTGGCGGCGATGTAGCTGGCGTTTGCTACGAAGAAACTATCCTTCGGCGCGGTCGGGAATTCGGACACGACTCCGGCGTAATGGAATGCGACGGGTATCCGCTGACGGGTACGCGCGTCGACCAGGCCCAGCGTGAGGGCATCGCCCTGGTGCAGCTGGTAGTCCTTGACCGTCTCGGCGGAGACCAGGATCGAGTCGGGTCGGATTGCGAGGGTGCTCATCAGGCCAGCGGCGCCTCCGCCACTGAAGTAGCTGTCCTGCAATGCAGTCGACTGCCGGATGCTGTCTGGCCTGACTCCGTACAGGTCTTGAAGGTCCGTTCCTATGTAGGCGAAACGGTGCTGGATCGGCTCGACATGCTTCACACCGGAGATCCCGCTCAGCTGGTTCGCCACAGCCCGCCCCGCGGTGCTTCCGGGGGGCTCGGTGACGGTCACGTCGGCCCCGTTCGTCAGCTGGGCGTCGGCCTCGGCCTGCGCGCGATAGGTCGCGTTGAACGTGGCAGTGGAGATGGCGAAGGTCAGGGCCAGCGCGAGCACGACCGCGCCCTTCACGATCGGACGGCGCTGTCGCGACATGCTCGCCGCGACC
This sequence comes from Pseudonocardiales bacterium, assembly GCA_030840285.1. Taxonomy (GTDB): domain Bacteria; phylum Actinomycetota; class Actinomycetes; order Mycobacteriales; family Jatrophihabitantaceae; genus Jatrophihabitans_A. The sequence continues at coordinate 12,201 of JAVEES010000273.1, read as the reverse complement.
GGCCGCGCGAGGGATCCCGCAATTGGCCGCACGATCCGGGACAGTAGACCGCGGCCGCGGCCGAGCCCGAGATCGGTCAGCCGCCAGATCAGCACGCCGGCACCGATCCAAAGCAGCGCCGGCCCGGCAAAGGCCCAGTAGGACACCGATATGGTGGGCACCCCTTCCGGGGCCAGCACCAGTTGATAGCCGTTTCGGCTGGTCGCCGTGAAGACCGCTCCCGCGCCGATCAGCGCCCATCCGTCCATTCCGTAGCGCGCCCACCACGGGTAGCTTGTCACGCCGATCACCGCCCGTCCGGCGTTTATCGTCGAGGCCCGCACATCATGCCGTGCCGGAACCAGGATGGCGGAAGCCGCAATGACAATCCCTGCGGCGGCGGCCAAGGCGGCCCATCCGAGGCCCGCGCCAGGCGTCGTACCGAAGCTCGCCGACCCGAACGCCGCGGCGCCGACAGCCGCCGCGGCCGCCAGACCGATTGCACAGCCGGCCAACGCGATGACCGCAACCTCGACCCCGGCCAGCGTGAGCAGCTGACGCTGCGATGCTCCGCGCACCCGCAGCAGCGCCTGCTCACGTCGCCGTCGCACGGCGCCCGCGCTGGCGATGGTCGCGGTGAGCAGCCCAGCCAGCACCGCGCCGGGTAGGCCGAGGAACAGGAAGAGCACCTGCGCGTAGCCGGCGTCCTGCCGAGCGGCGGCAAGGGCTGCGCCGAGGTTGTCGCCGACCTTCGCTGCGCCTGACGTCCTCGCTTCGAGGTTGCGCGCGGCTGAGCTCACCGCGGTGTACGCGGCGGCGGGGTCTTGTGAAAGGTGGCGGTGGTCGCGGGTGGCGTGGATCTGGGTGCTGACAAGGTCGGGGCGGGTTGTCGCCAGCGGATCGAAGAGCTGATGCCACAGGGTCGCCGGCAGGAACAGCACGTTGTCCGGTGGCGCCGTGGGCTGCGATCCGACTGGGGCGCCGACCTTCTGGAACAACGAGTCCGCCTGGGGCACGTCGACTACGCCGGCGACCGTCACGGCCACCGGTTGAAGGCCCGCGCGACCGATGACGACTCTGTCACCGGGCGCTGCGTGCAGGTTGCTGGCGGTCTGTTGTGCCAGCAGCACGCCAGTGCCGTTCCCCGCCAACGTCCTCAGCACGCCGGGGAACGTGGTCCGATAATTCTGAGGTATGCCCAGGACAACGCCGGGACCGGTCCGCTGCGTGCTGCCACCCGTCGTCGCGGATGACCCGCTCATCTGGCCGAAGCCAACCTGCAGCGCCGCGCCGGCACCGGAGGCGCCGCCTACCGCCGCCGCTACCGTCGCGGCGTCCCCGCCGGGCTGCACCTGGACCTGCCAGTCGACCGTCACGCTGCGCACCGCGCGGTCGGTCATGGTGGCCTTGGAGTGGGCCAGGAACGAGCCGAGGCTGGCGAGCAACGCCACGGCCACGGCGATCCCTGCCGCACACGACAGCAGCCGCGCTGGCTGTCGTCGAAGCAGGCCGGCCAGCCAGGTTCGGATCATCGGGGCGCTCCGATGCTGGAGGGGCCCAGCCTGTCGGCAAGCGTCCCGTCGCTCATCTCCCACCGTTGCGGCAACCGTCCCGCGATAAGGGGATCGTGGGTGGACACGATCAGTGCCGCACCGAGCGCGTCGCACGCCTGCAGTAGGACGTCCATGACGAGGGAGGCCGTAGCCCGGTCCAGTTGCCCGGTGGGCTCGTCGGCCAGGATCAGCGATGGGCCGCTCGCGACAGCACGGGCGATCGCCACCCGCTGGGCCTGCCCACCCGATATTTCCTCCGGGAGGCTGCTCGCCAGCTCGGCAATACCTAGGACTGCCAAGGCGTTCTCGCTGGCCTGCCGCGCGCTCGCCAGATCCGCACCGGCAAGTTGGAGTGGCAGGATGACGTTCTCGGCGACCGTGAGAGCAGGCAGCAGGCTGGGTCCCTGGAAGATCATCCCAACGCGACCCGGTTCGTCGAGCGGGTGGCCACCGAGTGCCGGCCAGCGCAATTCACCCGCGCTCGGTGACTCCAACCCGGCGAACAAGTGCAGCAGCGTCGACTTGCCCGAACCCGATGGCCCGGTGAGTGCCGCGCGGGCGTTGCCAGCGACGGTGAGGGTTACGTTGTAGACGGCGACGACGGCTTGGGCGCCGGTGCCGAACGTGCGCGCGATGTTCGTACAGCTGATCACGGGCTGGCCCGCGCCACCGTCAGCCGGCGTGGTGCCCGAGCTTGCTGCCCGAATGCGGCGAGCGGTTGCATCCATTACGAGGACACCTTTCCATCCGTCAGGGTGATCACGCGGTCAGCGGCCTCGGCGACGGCCGGGCTGTGGCTGGCCACCACGATGGCGACGCCGGCCAGGGCCCGAAGTTCGAGGAGTCTCAGGACCTGCTGTTCGGTGGCGTGGTCGAGTTCGCCCGTTGGTTCGTCGGCCAGCAGCGCGACCGGATCGTTGGCCAGTGCGACGGCAAGACCGGCGCGGGCGAGTTCGCCACCGGAGAGCTCGTCGGGTCGGGCGTGGGCCCGCGCCGCAATGCCTAGGGAGCTCATCAGAGCCTCGGAGTCGGTTCGGGCCGGGCGGTGGGCAACCTGCTGCGCAAGCATGACGTTCTGCATCACGCTCAGGTGATCGAACATGTTTCCCGATTGCAGCAGCAAGCCCACCCGCTCCGCGCGCAACCTGGCCCGCACTGGTTCGGCCTGGTGGCTCAAACGTTGGCCCGAAACCCGGACGGTGCCGCCGTCGGGTTCGTCGAGCCCTGCCAGGCAGGCAAGCAGGGTGGACTTGCCCGATCCGGATGGCCCCGCGATGACAACGAATTCTCCGGCCTCGACGGCCAGACTTACGCCTTGCAGCGCAAGGGTCTCCTCATCACCGGCGCGGAAGAACCGGTACAGCGAGCGCGCCTCGATAGCCGGCGGCAGGTCGCGAGTTCTTGGCTCATGATGGTCGGCTGGCGCGACGGTCGTCATGGCTGGAGCCAACTGAAGGAGTCGGTGACCTTGCGCCAGGGATCGACGTTGTCCGAGCCGACCGGTGCGGCCAGGGTGAGGATGACCTCGTGCCCGGAGCGGTAGAAGCTGTAGCGCTCCACGGCCTCGACGGCGTATTTGCCAGTGACCGTATTGGGGGCCGAGTTGGCGCGGTAGGTCGCCAGAACAGCCACCCCGGCCTTGCGTGTCACCGTCGACACTCCGCCGGCCGCGAAGCCCTTGCTCGAGGCTTTGATAGCCGGTAGGTCGCCGTTCGTGACCGATGTGGGGCTAGGAGCGTTCGGCGTAGAGCGCGTGAGGACTCGGATCTCGTTGTACTTGTCGCTGAACACGACTGCGCCTCCCGAGGTGGTCTGCGCCCACCCCTCGGGAACGGTTACCGTGAACAGCCCGCTCGCGTCGCGAAATGGCACGAACGCCTGGTTGTCAGGGATATCGCCGCTCGGGTTTGACTCGAGTGCACCAGCGGTCGCCGATCCGGTCCCCGCGGGGGCGGGGGAAGGCGAGCTGGATTTGCTGCACGCGCTGCCGAGCCCAACGAGTGCGAGGACGGCGAGGGCTACCGCCGTCCGGGTCGGCATCGAGGTCGTTTCCACCGTGTCCTCCGCAAGTGTCGTGGCCGCGCCTGCCGGTGCCGGCGGCTGTCTGTCGACGCTAGGGGTGCGGATGGAAACGGACTGCCTGCCGTTGGTAAGCGCCGTGCAAAAACTCCTATGCATCGGCTCGGGCGCGGCCCGGCCCCTGCCACACTCGAGCGGAGGCGAGGGCGAGGAAGTGGGCGACTGTGCGTAGACGGATTACGGCACTGGCCGTGTTGACGGCGACGGTGGCGGTCCTGCTGTTCGCGATTCCACTTGCCATCGCGGTCGCGCGGTATCTGGCCAGCGATGAGCGCAGCGAGCTTCAGAACGCGGCGGCAAGGGTGGCGGCGAGCGTGTCGGGCGATCTCACCCTTGGTCAGCGACGGCAGATCGCTGGCGCGGAAGGCGGAACGGACGTCACGGTCTATGACTCCGGTGGAGCGCGAATCAGCGGCACCGGGCCGATTACGATGAGTGCCTCGACCCGTTCGGCGTTGGCAGGAAACGCGGTCAACGCTACCGAGCATGGCCGTATCGTCGCGGCGGCCCCGGTCTCCGACGGCGACACCGTGACCGGCGCGGTCACGGTGAGCAGCGATCGAGGGCAGTTGATTGCGCGAACCGTGAGGGCGTGGGCCGCGATGACCGCCGCGGCGCTTACCGCGATCGCGGTGAGCGGGTTCGCCGCCAGGCGGTACACACGACGGCTGTCCGAGCCGCTGGAGGAGCTCGTTGACATAGCCCGCCAGATGGGCACCGGGCAGCGAGCCGTCCGAGCGTCACTGTCCCAGATCGCCGAGCTGGACACACTTGCGACAGCCCTCAATGCTGGCGCCGACCGGATCGAGCAGACGCTGAGAAATGAGCGGGAGTTCACGGCGAACGCCTCCCACCAGCTCCGCACCCCGCTGTCGGGGATTCGTCTGGAACTCGAGGCGGCGTTGCTCGATCACGATAGTGATGCCCGGGCTGCTATGGGCCGGGCCTTGGCCGCGACCGATGATCTCGAGACGACCATCACCGCCTTGCTGTCGATCGCCCGCGACCGCCCCGCTGCGACCCCTGTGCAGATGGAGGATGTGCTGTCGAGAGTGCGGCGGCGCTGGACCGGACGGCTCGCAGGCCAGAACCGTCCGCTACGGATCGACAGCGGCGATATGCAGGCGCAGCAGGTGAACTGCTCGGCGCCAGCGCTCGCGGAGATCATCGATGTCCTGCTGGACAACGCCGAGCGGCACGGCACGGGTGCTGTCAGCGTTGTCGTTCGCGCCGTGCCGGCCGCCGTCGCGATCGACGTGAGCAATGAGGGACCAGCGATCACGGTTCCCAGCCGGGAGCTGTTTGACCGCCGGAATTCCCATGCCAGCGGGCATGGAATCGGGTTGTCGTTGGCTCGCAGCCTCGTTGAGGCCGACGGCGGCAGGCTGACGCTGACCTCCGCGGACCCACCGACCTTCACTGTGCTCTTGCCGATCAACCGCGACGCGGGAGGCGCCGCGCCGGAGAGCGGCAGCTGACCTCGCTCAGGACAGCCGCGTAGGTGAGGTGTGAAAGAGGTTCGAGGCCGGCCGGCCACTCCGCTGGCTGGCCGATCCGGTGAACCATTCGGTCCCACACACCCGGCGGAACAGCCACAGCGGCAGCCGTCCCAGCATCGCGAGCGTGCGCATATCCGAGCCGCCGACGGCTTGGCTGGCGTGTGCCCTCATCGCGGCCCGCTTGGCGCGAGCATGCAGCCGGACGTCGATCTGATGCGTGAGATCCTCCGGCGCGGTATAGGCGCCTTCGAACTGGGCAGCAGAGATCGAGCTGGGCAGCAACCGCAGCCGGGACAGCCAGCGCAGCGCGGTCAGCAACCTTCGCCGGTCAACCGTCGCCTGCAGGACGACCGGCGTGCCGGCCAGTTCGGCGGCCCGCTGCCCGACGCGATGTACCTGCACGTGGTCCGGATGACCGTAACCACCGTGGCGGTCATAGCTCGTCAGGACATCGGCCGACTCCTCCCGCAGCACCTCGGCCAGCCGGTAGGCGGCCTCCTCGGTCGGGACGGCGGCGAAACCCTCGAATTCGCCAGACATCCCCGAGTCCGGGTATCCCAGAAACACGACCCGATGGCAGCCGAGCAGCGCGGCGGCCGCGCGCAGTTCCGCGATTCTCCTGTCGGCAAGATCGGCTACCGAACTCGCCTCGGTCAGACCCCGCTCGCCGTTCGTCGCCAACACCAGCACCACGCGATGTCCCTCCGCCGACGCCTTGGCGAGCGTGCCGCCGGTCAGCAGCACCTCGTCGTCGGGGTGGGCGTGAAAGGACACCACGGTGTGGCTCACCGCAGGACCGGCCCGAGCAGCCGCTGACCGCGGCGGTGTCGCGAGGGCATCAGCGCCTGGGCTCGGTCATACAGTTCCTGCGACAGGGTGGTGACCGACGGCCAGGTCTGGGACGGGGTAGTGCCGCTGTTGTGCAGCCGAATCCGGTTCCTGCGATCGGGAGACCGGACCAGCGCTGCCATCGCGGTGGCCATCTCGGCGTCCGAGCCGACCAGCACGCCTTCATGGTCGTCACGGACGAAGTCGGCCACACCGGTCTGGGCGAAAGCGATCACCGGCAGGCCAGCAGCCCGGGCTTCGAGTGCGGCGATGCCGAAGGATTCGAGCGTCGCGGGGGAGACGTAGAGGTCCGCGTCCGCGTAGCGCCGACGAATCTCGGCTGCCGGCAACTGCCCGTGCAGGTGGACCCAGTCAGCCATCTGGCGATTATGAAGGAATTCGCGCAGCCTGGGCGCCAGCGGGCCGTCGCCGATGATGTCGACCTCGATGCGGATCGAGGCCGGGACTTGCTGCCTGACGGCGTGCAGCATGCGCAACAGTTGCAAGGGCCGCTTTCTGGCCGCGAGCCGCATGGTGCTGACGATAACCACCCGATCGGTCGCCGTCCGGGTCTGCACCGGCAGGCTCCAGTCCTCAGCCCTGACCCCGTTCGGCAGCACGCTCACCGTGGGTCCGCGCAGGACCGAGGCCAACCCGTCCGCGGCTACCGAACTGACGGCCGACCATGCCACCGGCCAGCGCCGCCAGCCCAGCAACGAGTCGGCCGCGGCGAAGACCGGAGTCGCGTAGGCCCAGAGGGAGTGCAGCGTCACCGCCGTCGGCACCTGGCCGGCGCACGATGAGGCGGTGAGGTACCCGAGCGGGGAGAAGGTGGAGGCGTGCACATGGACGACGTCGAAGTCACCGCGACCGACGATCCGACGACCGGCCAGGCAGCCGCGGTAGCGGATCGGCGTGATGGCTGAGCGCGAGCTGTCCACCCCACGGGGGCGGTGCACCCGGAACCCGTCCGGTTCACCGGTGATGCCCGCTGGTACCGCGGTGATGATCTCGACGTCGTGACCCAGTTGCTGCTGTGCCGTGGCCAGCCCGTGTACCTGACGCTCGATACCGCCCAGCCTGGGCAGGTAGCAGTCAGTCACATGGGCGATCCTCACCGGTTGACCAGCACGAGCGAGACTGCTCCACCGACCAGGCAATACCAAGCGAACGGGCGCAACGAACGGTTCTCGAAGTACCGAGACAGGAACCGGACGCTGACGTAGGCGCCCAGGCCCGAAAGGAGGCTGGCAACCAGCACCTGCGGGCGGATGCCGTCACCCAGCGGCCCCAACAGGTCCGGAATCTTGAGCACTCCGGCGGCGAGAATCACCGGCGTTGCCAGCAGGAAGGAGAACCGCGCGGCACTGGGGTGCGACAGGCCGCGGGACAGGCCCGTCGCCATCGCGATGCCCGAGCGGCTGATACCCGGAGCCAGCGCCAGGCATTGCGAAGCGCCGATCAGCAGAGCGCGCGGCAGCGGCAGCCGGGCCAGGGGGGCGTCGAGTTCGACGTCGGAAGGTTGCTTCACCAGGACGCCACCCTCGCCGGCGGCCTCCCTGGACCCGGCCAGCTCAGCCGGCTGCTCCGCGGTGCTGCCGGCGGCCCGCCGCTTCCAGCGCTCGGAGGCGAACAGGATCAGGCCGTTGATCATCAGAAATACCGCAGTCGGGGACGGCTTTGCCAGGACGGTGCGCAGCGCATGCTCGAGAAGCAGTCCCGCGATGCCGACCGGGATGGTGGCGATCACCAGCAGCCAGGCCAACCGCTCGTCGTCGGTGCTGATCCGCCGGTGCGCGATCGAGGTCACCAGGCCGCCCACGATGCGCAGCCAGTCCCGCCAGAAATAGATGATCAGGGCGATCGCCGTCGCCACGTGAAGGCCGACGATGAAGGCCAGGTAGGGCGACTCGGGAGTGCTGACGTTCAGGTCACGAGCCCAGCTGCCTCCGACGATTGCCGGAATCAGCACGCTGTGGCCCAAACTGCTGACCGGAAAGAGTTCGGTAACTCCCTGCAGGAGCCCGATCGTGCACGCTTCCAGCCAGCTCAAATGCGAATGCATCAACAATCCCTTCCCAGCACACATTCAGCGGTGATCCGCCGCCGCCGTCCACTCTGACGGCTCGTCGATGTGAGGAACATGTGCGCGGGTCTTGTGTGAACAGCGCCTCACCCCTAAATCGAATTCACATCTTCGGCGCCATACAGTCGGCACCTATGCGGATCCTGGTGGCCGAAGACGACGTCCGGATGGCGAGCATGCTGCGCCGCGGACTGACCGAGGACGGGTACTCCGTCGATGTGGTCAGCGACGGTCGGGACGCCATCTGGCAGGCGACCGAGCACCACTACGACGCGATCGTCCTCGACCTGATGCTGCCCCTCGCGGATGGGTTCGAGGTGTGCCGGACGTTGCGCGAAGCGGACCGGTGGGCGCCGGTGTTGCTGCTCACCGCCCGCAGCGACGTGGCCGATCGGGTACGCGGCTTGGACAGTGGCGCGGATGACTACCTGGCCAAGCCCTTCAGCTTCAGCGAGCTGTCCGCCCGGCTGCGGGCGCTGATGCGTCGAGGCGCGCGACCCCGTCCGGCGGTACTGTCCGTGGATTCTCTGTCGCTGGATCCGGCCACCCACCTGGCGTGGCGGGGAGATCAGCAACTGGAGCTCTCGCCCAAGGAGTTCGCACTGCTGGAACTGTTCCTGCGGCATCCCGGCGAGATGCTGACCCGGACCCGAATTCTGGAACACGTCTGGGACATGGCCTACGACGGCGCGAGCAACGTCGTCGACCAGTACGTGGCATACCTTCGCCGCAAGATCGACCGGCCGTTCGCAGTCGCCCAGCTGGAGACGATCCGGGGCGGTGGCTACCGCTTGCTGGAGCACGCGCGCTCCGAACCTGACCAGAGCGAGTAAGCCGTGTCCATCCGCATCAAGATCGCGGCGGCCTCGACGGCCGCTACCCTGGTTCTGCTGCTTGGTGCCGGCTTCCTGTTCCTGACAACCTTGAGCTCAGGCTTGCAGAACAGCCTCGACAATTCCTTGCGGATCCGGGCCGACGAGCTGTCCGCACAGGTCAATCCGGACGGCTCGCTGCGCGCTCCGGCAAGCGTCGCGCTGCAACTCGCCGATGACAGTTACGGTCAGGTCTTCTCCGCACAGGGCCAGGTACTTCAGTCAACGGCCGCCAAGGAAAACCGCCCGCTGCTGAATGCCGGCCAGCTGGCTTCTGCGCGCCGGGCCGCGGAGTTCTTCAACGTCGCGGTCCCCGAGGGCGGCCCGGCCGGACGCGGCCACCAGGTCCGCGTGCTGGCGACCCCGGTGGGCCGATCCGGCACGGTCGCTGCCGTCGGGATGAGTCGCGACGTCGTCGACGAGGCCGTCGAACGGGCCGGCCGGCAGCTGCTGATTCTCGGCGCGGTCGTACTGATCATCGCCGCGCCTGGTTCCTGGTTTCTCGCCCGGGGCGCGCTCAAGCCGGTGGATCGGATGCGCGCTCAGGCCGCGGAGCTGCAGGCCCACGACGCCGAGGGAGGCCTCACGGTGCCGACGTCCCGTGATGAGATCAACCGGCTGGCGTTGACGTTCAACGCGCTGCTAGGCCGGTTGCACTCCGCGCTGGAACGGGAAAAGGCCTTCGTCGCCGACGCCGGCCACGAACTGCGGACCCCGCTGACGGTGCTGCGCGGGGAACTCGAACTTGCCAGGCGCCCCGGCCGGACGAAAGCCGAGCTGCAGCAGTCGTTGGAGGTCGCGGGCGAGGAGACCGAGCGACTGATCCGGTTGGCTGAGGATCTGCTCGTGCTGGCCGCGGACGACAGCTCGGCCATGGATCGATGGGTGCGCTTCGACGTCGGTGAGCTGGTATCCACCGCGTGCGAGCGCGCGGCGTCACTGGCGACTCCTAGGGATGTCACGGTGCTCGCCTGCGGCGACAGTTCCGTCCTTGCCGATGGCGACCCGGCCCGAATGCGGCAAGCGGTCGACAACGTCCTGGCCAACGCTCTGCGGGTCGCCCCGGCCGGCAGCACGATCGAAGCGGAGGTTCGTGCCGGGGCCCATGACCGCGTGTCGATCGAGGTGCGCGACAGCGGCCCCGGTTTTCCGCCGGACGTGTTGCCGGTGGCCTTCGAACGCTTCCGCCGAGCCGACGTGGCTCGTACCCGGCGAGACCCGGGGGAGCTCTCGCACGCCGGCACCGGTCTGGGCCTGGCAATCGTTCGCAGCGTGCTTCGTTCCCACGGTGGCGATGCGGTCGCTCAGAACCACCCCAGCGGCGTCGGAGCGAGCGTCGTGCTGAGCTGGCCCGCACACCGTTCGGGTCCGGTACCCGGCAGCGATCGGCGATGAACGGCACCCCGGTCGTCGTGCTGGTGAGCCTGGCCAGCGCCTTGGCCTTCGCCATCTCCACCAACCTCAAACACAGCAGCGCCGCACGGGTGCCCGCCCTGGCGTCGATGAGGCCGGCTGCGCTGGGACGATTTGTGCTGGCTACGCTGCGCCATCCGCTGTGGCTGCTGAGCATCCTGGCGGATCTGCTCGGGCTATCCCTGCAGATTGTGGCGCTGCACCTCGGCGCGCTGGCTGTCGTGCAGCCGCTGCTCATCACTGGGCTGCTCTTCACACTGATGCTGCGGGGCCTGCACCGTCGGCGGCTCAGCGGTGCAGAGCTGCTGTGGGCAGGCGTGCTGGTGCTGTCATTGGCCGGCTTTCTGCTGGTCGCTGGGATCGGCAGCGGCGGCCCGCCCGGTGAGGGCGTCGATCGGCTGCCAGCCGCGATCGCGGCAGCCACCGGCATCGGGGTCGCCGCCTCGGCGGTTGTGATCGCACGACGCATCCGTCCCGCCGTCACCGGGGCGGCCTTGCTGGGCGTAGCTACGGGTGTCATCTACGCCGCGGACGCAGCGCTGCTGAAAGAGACCACCGACCAGGCAGTACGGGGAATCGCGCACTTGCTCCTGCACTGGCAGCTGTATGCCGTGATCGTGGTGGGCGCGGCAGGGCTCTTCGTCTGCCAGCTCGCCTATCACGCCGGCCCGCTGACTGCCAGCCAGCCCGCCATCGCGGCAGTGGATCCGCTTGTCAGCGTCGTTCTAGGCGTGCTGATCTTCGACGAGCGGCTGCGCCGGGGACCGTGGACCGGCGCCGCTCTCGCCGTGCTGGTGGTCCTGCTTGCGGTGGCAGTTTTGGGGCTGGCGCGGCAGGAGAGTGCCGATACCGACGTAGCCGCTACGCCAGAGGTGGGCGAAGCTTCGAGGTGGGGGAGCAATGCTGAGGCCGCCGGTCCGGCAGACTGACACTCGTGAGCGGACGAGGCATGGCTGGAGAGCGGTTGACTGAGCCGGCGGAAACCGCTTCGGTCCAGTGGCTTCTGCTGGTGTACCGAATTCCATCGGAGCCGACTCGGCTGCGTGCGGCTGTCTGGCGGCGCCTCAAGTCATTGGGCGCGGTGTACCTGCAGAACTCGGCGGCTGCCCTGCCCTCCAGTGATAGCGCCGAGCGGGCGCTGCGGCGGCTCCGGCATGAGATCACCGAGATGGACGGTTCGGCCGTCCTGCTGTCATGCTCCGCACTGGTCGGCGGCCAGGACGTATTCGCCCTGTTCCAGGCTGCGCGCGACAGCGAATACGAGGAGATCCTCGACAAGTGCCGCGACTTTCACGCCGGCCTGGAGAAGGAGTACGCGGCCGAACATTTCACCTATGGCGAGCTCGAAGAGAACGAGGTCGAGTTGGTGAAATTACGCAACTGGTTCGGCAAGGTCAAGGCACGCGACGTGTTCGGCGCACCCGCCGAAGCGGCCACCCGGGAAGCCGTCGAGGCTTGCGACAAGGCTTTGGAGGCCTACGCGGCTCGGGTGTACGTCGAGGCCGAAGGGCAGTAGGCCGAACGGCAGTAGGCCCAAGGGCAGTCGGCCCAAGGGCAGTCGGCCGGAGGGCTTCGGCAGCTGGTTGGCCGACCTAGTCCGGGCAGATCGTTCGGCCGTGCACAGCTGGCCATCGGCGGTGCCACGCTGAACGTCGAAATGCCGGTCCTGACACAATCGGCTCGACACGACCGCGGCATCAAACGAACCGGGAAAAGGAGACGGCACAGTGCGCTTGGCATCGGTTATCACGTTGCGTCCGGAGAAGGAGGCGGAGTATCGCGCACTGCATGCCGACGCCTGGCCCAGCGTGCTGGCCAAGCTTCGCGAGGTCCACGTGAGCAACTACTCGATCTTCCTGCGTGACGGTCTGCTGTTCTCCTACCTGGAATAT
>JAVEES010000157.1 GCA_030840285.1 Pseudonocardiales bacterium | reverse complement strand
CAGCACGTCGAGGTTGTCGGTCGGCTCGTCGAGCAGCAGCATGGTCGCACCGGACAGCTCCAGCAGCAGGATCTGGAACCTCGCCTGCTGGCCACCGGACAACGTCCCGAACCGCTGATCGCCTTGCTGGTTGAGCTCATAGCGCCGCAATGCCGCCATCGCCCGGCCGCGATCGACTCCCGGCCGGCCGGGTTCACCGTGCCACAGCAGATCAACCAGGGTGCGCTCGAACCATTCGGGATGGCTATGGGTCTGGGCGAACAAGCCAGGCACCACCCGAGCCCCGAGCCGCCACGACCCGGCGTGCGCGACCGGCTCGCCACCGATCAGGCGCAAGAAATGCGACTTACCGGCGCCGTTGGAACCCAGCACCGCGAGCCGCTCACCGTAGAACACCTCGATCGAGAAGGGCCTCATCAGCCCGGACAGCTCCAGGTTCTCGCAGACCAGCGCGCGTACGCCCGTCCGGCCACCACGCAGCCGCATCGTCACGTTCTGCTCCTCCGGCTTGTCCGGCGGTGCTCCTTCGGCCTCGAACCTGGCCAGCCGCGTCTGCATCGCGCGGTACCGGGAGGCCATGTCGGGCGATATCTTGGCCTGCTGCTGGAGGGTGCGCACCAGCTCGATCAGCCGGGCGTGCTCCTCATCCCAGCGCCGCCGCAGCTCGGCCATCCGCTGGTGCCGGTCGTGGCGCGCCTCGTGGTACGAGGCGAATCCCCCGCCGTGCACCCACGCGGTGCCGCCCTCGACGGTGACCACGCGATCAGCGACCTGGGCGAGCAGCTCGCGGTCGTGGCTCACGAAGAGCACCGTCTTCGGGGTCTGCCGCAGCTGATCCTCGAGCCATCGCTTTCCCGGGACGTCGAGGTAGTTGTCCGGCTCGTCGAGGAGCAGCACCTCAGCCGGCCCGCGCAGCAGCGCCTCCAACGCCAGCCGCTTCTGCTCACCACCGGACAGCGTGTTCAGTTCCCGGTATTTCGAGGCGTCGAAGGACAGGCCGAGCGCCGCCACCGTCACGGTGTCCCAGAGCACCTCGGCGTCATAGCCGCCGGCGTCTCCCCATGAGGTCAGCGCGTGGGCATAGCGCAACTGGGTTTTCTCGTCCTCGGCCTCCATCATCGCGAGTTCGGCATCGGCGAGCTCGGTCCAGGCGGCCACGATCGGTGCGGCCGACAGCGCGACCAGGAAGTCCTGGACGGTCGTCTGGTCCCTCACCGAGCCGACGAATTGGCGCATCACGCCGAGGCCACCGGAGCGGGCAACCGCGCCCGACTGGGGTACGAGGTCGCCCGCGATCAGGCGCAGCAGCGTTGTCTTACCCGCCCCGTTGGCACCCACCAGCGCGGCCTTGGCGCCCTCGCCGACCCGGAAGTTGACCTGATCCAGCAGCACTCTGCCGTCGGAGAGCTGGTGCCGGACGGACTGGACGTCGATGTATCCCACGTCAACAGTCTGAGGCCTCCCACAAGCGCGATTGCCGCCACCGACGAGGTCAGCACGCGAACCCTCTCGCGTGGTCCGGGCACAATCCGTCGTTGCTTGGGCACAATCACCTCATGTCCCCTGTGCTGGCAGAGCTCATCGACGCGCTCGGCGCCGACGCGGTGCTCACCGATCCCGACCTGATCCAGGGCTACCGCTGGGATTGGGCACGTGACCCGGACGCCGGGATGCCGATCGCGGTGGCTCGGCCCAGGACCACCGGTGAGGTTCAGAGCATTCTGCGCTGGGCGCACCGGCACGGCATTGCGGTGGTGCCACGCGGTGCGGGCAGCGGGCTCTCGGGCGGATCGTCGGCGGTGACCGGTGGAATCGTGCTGAGCCTTGACCGGATGCGCGCCATCGAGATCGACACCGCAAGCAGGGTGGCGGTGGTCGAGCCGGGCGCCCTGAACGCCGAGGTCAAAGCCGCCGCCCGGCAACATGGGCTGTGGTACCCGCCGGACCCGTCCTCGTTCGAAATTTGCTCGATCGGCGGCAATATCGCGACGAACGCCGGCGGGCTGTGTTGCGTGAAGTACGGCGTCACCACCGACTACGTGCTCGGCCTGCACGTCGTGCTGGCCGACGGCACGCTGCTCGAACTCGGCGGTAACCGGCTCAAGGACGTCGCGGGCCTCTCGCTGCTCAAACTCTTCGTGGGCAGCGAGGGAACGCTGGGCGTGGTGACCCGCGCGGTCCTTCGGCTGATCCCGGCACAGCAGCTTCCGAGCACGATGGTGGCGCTCTTCCCCGATGTGCTGAGCGCCGCGCAGGCCGTCGTGGCGATCAGCAGCCGGGTCCGTCCGGCGATGCTGGAATTGATGGACGCCGCTTCGATCAATGCCGTCGAGGACCACCTATCCATGGGGCTGGACCGCAGCGCCGGTGCGCTGCTGCTGGCGCAGTCGGACCTCGGCGGTGCCGGCGCCTCCGCCGAGATCGCCGAGGTAGAACGGATCTGCGTGCAGGCCGGGGCCAGCGAGTGCTTCAGGACCGATGACCCCGCAGAGGGTGAGGCATTCGCGGTGGCCCGTCGGGCGGCGTTCCCGGCGATCGAGAAGCGCGGCTCGCTGCTGCTCGAGGATGTCGGCGTAGCCGTTCCCCGGCTGCCCGACCTGCTGGCTGGCATAGTCGAGATTGCCGAACGGCACCGCCTGGAGATCCCGACGGTGGCTCACGCCGGTGACGGCAACACCCACCCCATCGTGGTCTATGACGCCGCGGACGAGGATTCCTGCCGACGGGCCAACGCGGCCTTCGCCGAGATCATGCGGCTGGCGATATCGCTGGACGGCACGATCACCGGCGAGCACGGCGTCGGACGGCTGAAGCGCGATTTCCTGCCTGAGCAACTCGGTTCCGACGTGATGGACGTCAGCAGGCGGATCAAGGCAGCGCTGGATCCACTCGGCATCCTGAATCCCGGAGCAGTGCTGTGAGGCTTTCCATGGGTGATCAACTCACGTCTGGTGCTGCAATAGCGACGTGAAACGTGAGTTGATCTCGGGCTGCGGGGACACCAGACGCGAGTTGATCTCGGGCTGCAGGGACACCAGACGCGAGTTGATCAAGCGAATCGCACGGACGGGCCCAAAGTAAGCTGCAGACATGCCACGCCGCCCCACCCGTACCGTCCCGACCGTACTGCTGCACGGCATCAACGGATCCGGACCGGAGCACTGGCAGCGGTGGCTCGCGGCACAGCTGGAACAGGTCGGCCGCGAGGTTCGCTTTCCGGACCTGCCGGACGCCGACCATCCGGAGCTCGCGGCGTGGTCGGCCACGCTGAACGAGTCGCTGACCGGGCTGCCCGACGACGGTTTCGACGTGGTGGCGCACTCGCTCGGTGCCGTGCTGTGGTTGCACCACGCGCTGGCCGGCGGTGATTACCCGCGACCCGCGCGGGTCGCCCTGGTCGCGCTGCCGGCCCCGGACCTGCTGCCCGCCGAGGCGACCTCGTTCGCTCCCGTCCCGCTGGAGATCGACGCCGTCCGCAAAGCCGCGGACGGCACGGTCCTGGTCGGGGCGGACGACGACCCGTATTGCCCGAGCGGCGTGGCTCGCGTGTACGGGGCGCCGCTGAAGATGGCGGCCACCGTGATCACCGGCGGTGGCCACCTCAACGTCGATTCGGGCTTCGGCCCGTGGCCGGCAGTTCTGGACTGGTGCGGGCGGGACAACCTCGCCTTCATCGCCTGAGCGATCGTCGGACCTCCGCGACACCACAGCCCGAGGACGTGCTGCAGGACGCGACAACGTCAACCGAAAGGGTGATCGACAATGCAGTACCGCAAGTTGGGCAGATCCGGAGCAGCCGTCTCCTCGCTGGCGCTGGGCACCATGACCTTCGGCTCGGAGACGGACGAGCAGGGTTCGCACGAGCAGCTGGATACCTTCATCGACGCGGGCGGAACCCTCATCGACACCGCGGATGTCTACAGCTCAACCGAGAGCGAGGCGATCATCGGACGCTGGCTCGCTCAGCGCTCCGGCGCCCGGCGGCACATCGTCCTGGCGACCAAGGGCCGGTTCCCGGTCGGTGACGGGCCGAACGACGCGGGCCTGTCCCGGCGGCATCTGAGCGATGCGCTGGACGGCTCGCTGCGCCGCCTCGGGGTGGATGACATCGATCTCTACCAGGTCCACGCCTACGACCCGCATACGCCGTTGGATGAGACGCTCCGCTTCCTCGACGACGCGGTGCGCGCCGGCAAGGTGCATTACATCGGGCTCTCGAACTTCACCGGCTGGCAGCTCCAGAAAGCCATCGACATCGCCGAATTCCGCGGCCTGTCGGTGCCCGTCACACTGCAGCCCCAGTACAACCTGCTGGTGCGCGAGATCGAGTGGGAGATCGTCCCGGCGTGCGCCGAGAACGGCCTCGGCCTGCTGCCGTGGTCCCCGCTCGGAGGTGGCTGGCTGACCGGCAAGTACAGCCGCGACGAGCGACCCACCGGTGCGACCCGGCTCGGCGAGAACCCCGAGCGCGGCGTCGAGGCCTACGACCGGCGATCACGGGCGGAGCGCACCTGGGACGTGGTGGACGCCGTCGCCACGATCGCCTCGTCGCGCGGGGTCTCGATGGCACAGGTGGCGCTGGCGTGGCTCGCCGACCGTCCTTCGGTCACCTCGGTGATCCTCGGGGCCAGGACGACCGAACAGCTGTTGGACAATCTCGGCGCGGCAGATCTGCACCTCAGCCAGGCGGAGACCGAAAGTCTCGACAAGGCCAGTGACCCGGCCGCGGCCGACTACCCCTACGGCGGTCCGGGCACCGAGCAACGGTCCCGCAAGCTGGCCGGCGGCCGCTGACACCCGGTCACCGCACCATCGATCGCTCAGCCTGGTGCACCATCCGCTCAGCCTGGGCGCACCATCCGCTCAGCCTGGGCGCACCATCGATCGTTCTCAGAGAGGAATGCACATGCCACGAGTCGTCGTCACCGGAGGATCGGGCAAGCTGGGCCGTGCCGTCGTAGCCGATCTGCTCGAACATGGCTGGGACGTCGCGAACCTCGACCGCACCCTGCCGCCCGAAGGGCCCTACCCGCCGCATCCCCGGTCCACCTTCGTCCGGGTCGACTTCACCGATTACGGGCAGGCCGTCGAGGCCCTGTCAGCAATCGATGACCGCTACTCCGGAGTCGACGCGCTGGTGCATCTCGCGGCCCTGCCTGCGCCGGGACTCGCGCCGAACGCAGCCACCTTCAGCAACAACATGACCACGACGTACAACGTGTTCTCGGCCGCGCGGCACGCCGGTGTCCGCAACATCGTGTGGGCATCGAGTGAGACGGTGCTCGGCCTGCCGTTCGACACGCCGCCGCCGTACGTCCCGGTGGACGAGGAATACCCGCCCCGTCCCGAGTCGACCTACTCCCTGGTTAAGACGCTGGAGGAGGAGCTGGCCCGGCAACTGTGCCGCTGGGACCCGCAGCTGAAGATGATTGGGCTGCGGTTTTCCAACGTCATGTATCCCGAGGACTACCAGGCATTTCCCTCCTTCGACTCCGATGCCGCGCTGCGCAAGTGGAACCTGTGGGGCTACATCGATGCGCGCGACGGTGCTCAGGCCGTCCGCCGAGCGCTCGATCACGAGATGACGGGCACCGACGTCTTCATCATCGCCAATGCCGACACGGTGATGAGCCGGCCGAACGCCGAATTGCTCGCCGAGATCTTTCCGGACGTGCCGGTGCGTGGCGAGCTGGGCAGCAACGACACCCTGCTGTCGATCGACAAGGCGCGACGGGTGCTGGGCTACCAGCCCGAGCACAGCTGGCGGGACGAGCTGGGCTGAGCTTCCGGCTCGCTGAGCTCCCGGGTTGTGATGCCCAGGTGGCGTCATGACGCTGTCTGAGCATCACAACCCGTGCCGTTGGGTGCGAAAACTTCGGCGCCTAGTTAAGTCCCGTGCGGATCGCGCGGGTCTGCTCGGCCCGCGCCGCTAGTGCCTCATCCGGCGGGTAGCCGACAGCGGTCAGGGTGAGGCCGTGCGCGGGAGCGACGGTGATCTCGTCGCTGCGGGCCGTGAGGCTCAGCAACGAGGCCGGCCAGTCGAGCGGGCGGCTGCCGTCACCGACTGCGGCCAGCGCCCCGACCAGCGATCGAACCATCGAGTGGCAGAACGCATCCGCCTGGACGAGCACGTCGACGTCGTAGCCCTGACGCAGCACGTCCAGTTGCTGCAAGGTACGGATCGACGTGCCGCTCTCCCGTCGCCGGCAGAAGCCAGCGAAATCATGGAGGCCCAGTAGACGCTGTGCTGCCTCGTGCATCGCGGCCGCGTCGAGCGAGCGCCGCCATCCGACCGTGTCGCGGCGCCGCAAGGGATCGGCGCCGTACGGGGCGTCGGATATGCGGTAGCGGTAGCGCCGCCAGGTCGCTGCGAAGCGGGCGTCGAATCCGGGCGCCGCCGGTGCCAGCGAGTACACCCGGACGTCCCGGTCGAGCAAGCCGTTGAGCTTGCGCAAAGCCTTGTCGGCCACTTGGTCCCAGGCCGCACCCGGCACGTCGCAGTGCGCTACCTGGCCGGTGGCGTGCACTCCGGCGTCCGTCCGGCCGGCGACCGTCAACCGAACGAGTTCCGCCCGGAACAGGGTGCTGAGCGCCCGCTCGAGTTCCCCCTGAACGGTGCGGCGACCGGGTTGCACGGCCCAGCCGGAGAAGTCGGTCCCGTCATAACCGAGATCGAGCCGCAGGCGACGCTCGGCGCCATCGGTCACAGCAGGGTCCTCCCCCTCCGACTCGGTGCCCGGTCCGGTGGCTGGCACCTGCCGGACCAAGAATCGCCTGAGCCCGCCGCCTGCACCGGGCAGGAGACGGGCTCAGGGACGAACCAAACTCTATTTGGTGGAGTCGTCCTCGGACGTCTCGGCACCGGCAACCTCAGAAGCAGCAACCTCAGAAGCAGCAGCCTCGGCACCCGCAGCCTCAGGAGCAGCGTCTTCCGAAGCAGCGTCGGCCTCGGCACCTTCGATGACGTCCAGACCGGCGTCCTCGGAGTCCTCGGCGGCGGCGGCCTTCGCCTCGGCAGCCTCATCGGCAACCTTGGCAGCGGTCGCCGACTCGGCAGCCGCGTCTTCGGCGATCTCGGCGGTACGTCCGGTGGGCGCCTTGGACGGCGCAACCTTGGTACCGCGGGCACGCTCTGCCTCGCGCACGACCTTCGCGGTCGCCGAGAGCTCCTCGACGATCTCGATGACTGCCATCGGCGCGTTGTCGCCCTTGCGCGGGTTCACCTTGACGATCCGGGTGTAACCGCCCGGACGCTCGGCCATCTTCGGGCCGATCTCGGCGAACAGCTTGTGCACCACGTCCTTGTCACGGATGACCGAAAGAACCTGGCGGCGGGCGTGCAGATCACCGCGCTTGGCGAAGGTGATGAGCTTCTCCGCCAGCGGGCGCAGCCGCTTGGCCTTCGCTTCGGTGGTGGTGATCCGGTCGTGCTCGAACAGCGCGGTCGCGAGGTTCGCGAGCAGCAGCCGCTCGTGGGCCGGACCTCCGCCGAGACGGGGACCCTTGGTGGGCGTAGGCATTACGTACTCCTAGTAGTGATCAGAATCTGTTCCGCCACCCGCCCTGCACAGCCGAGCGGAGAGCGGGTGGCGGTCAGGTTAGAGCTCTTCGGTCTCGGCGAAGTCGGCATCTTCCGACTCGTCGCCGTAGTTGTCATTGCCGTAGGAGTCGACCACCGCGTTCAGGTCGAATCCGGGCGGGCTGTCCTTCAGCGAAAGACCCAGGCCGTGCAGCTTGACCTTGACCTCGTCGATGGACTTCGAGCCGAAATTCCGGATATCGAGCAGGTCGGCCTCGCTGCGGCCTACCAGCTCACCCACGGTGTGAATGCCCTCGCGCTTGAGGCAGTTGTAGGAGCGGACGGTGAGGTCCAGCTCCTCGATCGGCATCGAGAACGCGGCGATGTCGGCAACCTCGGTGGGCGACGGGCCCACGTCGATGCCCTCGGCCTCTTCGTTCAGCTCACGCAACAGACCGAACAGCTCGACCAGGGTGTGGCCGGCGCTGGCGACCGCGTCACGCGGGCTGATCGAGGACTTGGTCTCGACGTCGACGACGAGCCGGTCGAAGTCGGTGCGCTGCTCGACGCGGGTGGCCTCGACGGCGTAGGTGACCTTGAGGACCGGCGAGTAGATCGAGTCCACCGGGATGCGCCCGATTTCCTGGCCGGGCTGCTTGTTCTGCACGGCGGTGACATAGCCACGACCGCGCTCGACGACCAGCTCGATCTCCAGGCGACCCTTCTTGTTGATCGTGGCGATCTTGAGGTCCGGGTTGTGCACGGTGACGCCGGCCGGCGGCGCGATGTCGGCTGCGGTCACCTCGCCGGGGCCCTGCTTGCGCAGGTACATCACGACGGGCTCGTCGGAATCGGAGGACACGACCAGTTCCTTGAGGTTCAGGATCAGGTCCGTGACGTCCTCCTTGACGCCTTCGACGGTGGTGAATTCGTGCAGCACGCCGTCGATCCGGATGCTGGTGACGGCCGCGCCGGGGATGGAGGAGAGCAGGGTACGGCGCAGCGAGTTTCCGAGCGTGTAGCCGAAGCCGGGCTCGAGGGGCTCGATGACGAACTTGGAGCGGTTGTCGGCAATGACCTCTTCGGTCAGCGCCGGGCGCTGTGAGATGAGCAAGGTAGTACTCCTTGAATCAGGGACGCCCGCTATATGACGCCCGATGAGAGGTATTCAGTTGTTGAACTTCGCCCGCTTTGGGCGTGGAGTCCGGGCTATGACGGACTCCACGCCACAAGCAGAGGTGGCTACTTCGAGTACAGCTCGACGATCAGCTGCTCGGTGAGCGGGATGTCGATCTGCGCGCGCTCTGGCAACTGGTGCACCAGGATGCGCAGCCGGGACGGGACGATCTGAAGCCACGCGGGCACCGGGCGCTCGCCCAGCGTCTCGCGCACGATCAGGAACGGCGTAGTCTCCAGCGACTTCGGCTTGACGTCGATGATGTCCAGCGGAGAAACCCGGTAGCTGGGGATGTCGACCTTGTGGCCGTTCACCAGGAAGTGACCGTGGTTCACCAGCTGGCGAGCCGCGCGACGGGTGCGGGCGAAACCAGCACGGTAAATGACGTTGTCCAGGCGGGACTCGAGGATCTGCAGCAGGTTGTCACCGGTCTTGCCGTTTCGGCGGGTGGCTTCCTGGTAGTAGTTGCGGAACTGCTTCTCGAGCACCCCGTAGGAGTACTTGGCCTTCTGCTTCTCTTGGAGCTGCAGCAGGTATTCGCTCTGCTTGATGCGCGCGCGGCCGTGCTGGCCGGGCGGGAAGGGGCGACGCTCGAAGGCGGCGTCTCCGCCGACGAGGTCGACGTTGAGCCGGCGCGAGATGCGGGTCGCGGGTCCGGTGTAACGAGCCATTTCGTGTTTTCTCCTTTAAGTGATTCTCGTCAGACCCGGCGGCGCTTGGGCGGACGGCAGCCGTTGTGCGGCTGAGGAGTGACATCGGAAATGGTGCCGACCTCGAGACCGGTCGCCTGCAGCGAGCGGATCGCGGTCTCACGGCCGGAGCCGGGACCCTTGACGAACACGTCGACCTTGCGGACACCGTGCTCGGCAGCCTTGCGGGCGGCGTTCTCGGCGGCCATCTGGGCGGCGAACGGAGTGGACTTGCGCGAGCCCTTGAAGCCGACGTGGCCGGCCGAGGCCCAGCTGATCACATTGCCCTGAGGGTCGGTGATCGAGACGATCGTGTTGTTGAAGGTGCTCTTGATGTGAGCGTGGCCGTGCGCGACGTTCTTCTTTTCTTTGCGACGGACCTTCTTCACGGCGCCAGCGCCGCGGGTCTTGGGAGGCATATGCCGTTTTCTCCAGAGTTTTCGAAACGAAAGCGAAGCAGGAGCCAGAAAACCTGGCTACCGGCGGATTACTTCTTGGCCTTCTTCTTACCGGCGATGGTCTTCTTCGGCCCCTTGCGGGTACGGGCGTTGGTCTTGGTGCGCTGCCCGTGCACCGGAAGGCCACGGCGGTGCCGCAGACCCTGGTAGCAACCGATCTCGATCTTGCGGCGGATGTCGGCGGCAACTTCGCGGCGGAGGTCACCCTCGACGCGGTAGTTGCCTTCGATGTGGGTCCGCAGCTTGGCGAGATCGTCATCGCTGAGGTCGCGCGCTCGCAGGTCCGGGCTGATGCCGGTGGCCTCGAGGGTTTCCTTCGCGCGGGTCGGTCCGACGCCGTAGATGTAGGTGAGTGCGATGACCATCCGCTTTTCGCGGGGCAGGTCAACGCCGGCAAGACGTGCCATCTGGGGCAATCTCCTTCGTTTCTTCGGAGGTCTTGTGCGCATCCGTCCGGTTGTGCCCTAACAACCGGCCCCGGCCTCCGACCGGGGGTGGCTTCGAACCGGCGGTGAAACCCGTTCGAAGAGGACTGCGCTTGCTGGGGTGGTGCTGCGATCCGTCCGACCTGACGCTTGCTGCGCCGGGTCAGGACCCATCGCCGGTGATCAGCCCTGACGCTGCTTGTGGCGCAGGTTCTCGCAGATCACCATGACGCGGCCGTGACGACGGATGACCTTGCACTTGTCGCAGATCGGCTTGACGCTTGGCTTGACCTTCACGGTCCTACTCCTGGTTGTTACACGAACGACCCGGTATCGCCCGGGTCGATCTCCATCGGTCGGCTTACTTGTAGCGGTAGACGATCCTGCCTCGGGTGAGGTCGTAGGGCGACAACTCCACGACGACCCGGTCCTCGGGGAGGATCCGGATGTAGTGCTGACGCATCTTGCCGCTGATGTGAGCCAGCACCTTGTGCCCGTTGCTCAGTTCCACCCGGAACATCGCATTGGGCAGGGGCTCGACCACGCGGCCTTCGACCTCGATGGCCCCGTCCTTCTTGGCCATATCCTCCGCTTTTCTCGTCGTCACGCAGGGCGCGAGGCGCTACCTGACGACAGATCGTCTTCGTTCAGTACGGATGCTTTCCTTCACGCGCGGCGGACCGAGCGGACGGAAGGCGTCCAGCGCTACCGATGAGGGCCGGGATCTCCTCGCGGCCACAGCGAGGAACTCGGATTCAGCGAACTGACCCGAGCATGAGAAACCGGCGGCATGCGCCAACAGAGAAGTCTACGTCGTGCGGCGCTGTACTACCAAAACGGGCCACCCCTGGCCGCGCGACCTACCGGGGATTGTCATCGTCCTCAGCGGTCGGCAGGGCATTGCGCAGCGATTCGATCGCGTCATCGCTGGGCGAGACGGCCTGTTCATTGGTACGCCGGAGCTCCTCGTAGACCTCCTGGCGGTGCACCTGAACCGACCTCGGCGCTTCGATGCCGATCCGGACCGCCTCTCCGCGCACTTCGAAGACGGTCACGGTGATGTCATCGCCAACGACGATGCTCTCGCCAACACGGCGGGTGAGGATCAGCACAAAATCGCTCCAGCGGCCGACAGGCCCAGTGGCGGACCCTTCGACAACGCTAGCTTGTCGGGGCCAGCAGCGGCGCACGCAGGGGCAGTCGCGGATCACCTAGGACGATCTGCAGGGCCACCCCGGTCTCGGGTATCAGCACGATCGGCGCCAGCAGGTTGGCCGTGGCGTCGGCGATGCCGTCCTTCACCGAGACGATCACCAGAAGCTGAAGTTCGACGTCGGTGAGGTCACCGAGCGCGGCCAGCTCGTCCTCGGCGACCGCCGGCTGGTAGTCGGGGAAGAATCCGGCGGGCGGCATCACCACGAAACGCAACTGCGGCGTCCGCACCGAGCGCATCGCGAAGAGCAGGCCGTCCGGGTCCAGGGCGGACAGCGTGAAGTCGCGCTCGTCCGGGAATCCCGGCAACGGTTCCACGAACTCCAGGACCCGGCCACCGGCATGCGTCGCGCTCGTCCGGTCGGGTTCGATCAGGGTTGTCACAGAGTCACCTCGAAGAGTCATCGCAAGAAGTCGAGCAGCGAGATCTGCCGCACTTTCGCCGTAGTGGCCAGGGCTGCCTGGTATGCGGCATCCGCCGAGGACACCTTGATCGCCATGTCGGCGATATCGATGTCCTGGACGTCGGACAGCTGCGACGTCAGCTGGATCTTGTTGGTCGCATTGACGTCCTGGGTCGCCTGGATGCGCTGGTAGAGCGCACCTGCCAGCCCCTGCTGGGCGCTGATCCGTTGGGTGGCGGTGTCCAACTTGGCGAGGTCAGCACTTAGGTTGGACGGATTGGTCCGCAGGCTGTTCGAGATGCCCGCGAGCACATCGAAGACGTTGGAACCGTTCGGGCCGAAGACATCGGTGCCGACGGCGTTGACGGTCAGCGAGGTGTTCGCACCGACGGTTCGGGTGACCGTGCCGGTGTCGCCGACATAGCTGCCCGTGGCGTCAAAGGCACTCGTCGCCGCGGTGGTTCCGCCGAAGATCGGGCGGCCGAGGTAACTGGCGTTGGACAGGGCGAGCATCGAGGATCGCAGCTGGTCCACCTGCTGGGCCAGCGCCTCGTTCGAGGAGCCTGTGCTGGCCCCGGAGTTCAGCCCCTGCAGGACGATCGTGCGGGCGTTCTGCAGCTGGGTGACCGCGCTGGACAGCGTCGAATCGGTCGTCGTGAGCCAGCCGAGCGCATCGGTGGCACTGCTCTGATACTGGCTCAAACTATTCAACTCCGCGCGCAGGCCAAGTGCGGTGGCGGTACCGGTCGGTGAATCCGACGGCTTGGTGATCTGGCGGCCCGAAGAGAGCTGGCTCTGCAGGTCCGACAGCTTCTGCGACGTCGACTGCAGCCCGACCAGGGAGTTGTAGGCGGCCGATCCTTCGGTCACTCGCATCCTTACAGCCCCGCCCGTCCGGTTCGGTTGATCAGCGTGTCCAGCATGTCGTCCACCGTCGTCAGCACCCGAGATGACGCCTGGTAGGCGCGCTGATACGTCAGCATGTTCGTCGTCTCCTCATCGAAGCTGACGCCGCCGACCGACTGAGCCTGCGCGTCGACGCTGGTCGTCACTGCCGCCTGGACGGCCGCTGTCTGGGTGGACCGCTGCACCTGGGAGGCCAGGGTGCCGATCAGGTCCTTGTAGGTGCTGTCCGCGCCGCCGGATGCCGAGCCCATCGCCGATAGCGCGAGCGCGGTCGAGGCATCCAGGTTGCCACCGGGCACGCCGGATGCCGCGATCTTTGACGGATCGGTGATGGCGACCGCGATGGTGGCGGCGGTTGTGCCGCTGAAGAACTGGGTCCCGGCGGCTCCGGAAAGATCGAAGCCTGCCTGGTGCGCCGCATTGACGGTGCTCGCCAATGAAGCGGCCACCGCGTCGAGCTGTGAGACGAAGGACGGGATCGTCGTGGTCAGCGCATCAACCAGCCCCTGCGCCACGCCGCCGGCCGTGCCCGCGGGAGTGCCGCCGACGGTGAGCTGGTTGCCCGCCCCCACGGCCACGGTGCTCGCGACGTTGCCCGTTACCAGCGGCTGGCCGCCGAGGGTGACCGTCGCGCTGCCGTCGGCCTGCAGAACCGCCTGTGCACCCGCTTTGTCGGCCAGGGTGAGCAGCAGCGCATCACGTTGATCGGACAGTGAGTTGACCGAGGCGCCGGTTGCCTTGGCGACGGCCATCGCCGCATTGATCTGCGCGAGCGAACCAGCCGCGGTGTTGAGGTCTACGACGGCCTGGTCCAGCTGGGCCGAAGTGCCCTGCGTCAGGTCGTTGAGGGCACTGGCAGTGGTGTTGAGGGTGGCTGCCACGGTCGCCGACTTCTGCAGCACCACCGACCGGGCGGCACCGTCGGCCGGGTTGTTCGCCACCACCGACCAGGCATTCCACATCGCGCCGAGCTGCTCGGCCAGTCCCGTGTCGCTCGGCTCGTTGAACAGGCTCTCCACGCCGGACAGCTGAGACGTCGAGGTCTGGGCATAGCTGTTCTTGTCGTGCTCGATCCGGACCCGCACGTCCAGCACGCTGTCGTCGAGTCGGCTGGTTCCCGAGACGGTCACGCCGGTGCTGGCCTGCGCGATGGAATACAGCGACGGAACGCCGGTCACCGGTCCGGTCGCGGCGAGTTCGGCGCGCTGACGGGTGTATCCGGGGGTGCCGGCGTTGGCGATGTTCTGCCCCGTGACCTCCAGGGCGTAGCGCTGAGCCGCCAACGCACCCGATGCGTTGGTCAGGCCCGAGAAGGAGCTGGTCAC
The DNA here is from genome assembly GCA_030840285.1 of Pseudonocardiales bacterium. GTDB lineage: Bacteria > Actinomycetota > Actinomycetes > Mycobacteriales > Jatrophihabitantaceae > Jatrophihabitans_A. The sequence goes on along the minus strand of JAVEES010000157.1, from coordinate 4,168 downwards.
CGCGGCTCTCCCGCGGCCGGCGGACGGCGGCGGTTCATGCCTGTTCGTCCATGATCATGGGACGGAGCGGGCCTGTCGACGTCATGCCGCGGGCGTCGTAGGTGTCGACCGGCGCGTCATAGAGCGACAGCAGCGTCTCGCGGACGGATCGCGCGGCGGCAGTGAGCAGTCGCCGGTTCTCATCGGTGGCCTGCTCGATCCGCAGCACGACGGTCAGCAATGCCTCGCGATGGTCGCGAAGGATGGAGGACCACGGTTCGCCGGCCAGGCCGGCCAGGTCGTTGAGGGTAGGTGCCGGGCCTCGGCCCAGGGCGGCGGCGAGCGCATCCACCTCGGCGGCGCGCATCAGCTCGATGCCGCGCAGCCGGTCGACCGCAGCTTCGACCTCGTCGTTTGCCGCTGCCAGCCACCGGGTCTCACCCGCGGAGACGATCAGGCGCTCTTCGACGAGCTTGAACAACAGCAGCTCGAGTGCCTCGCGCTCCTGCCACAGAAGGCTCGATACTTCCGAGAAGCTCATGATCGTGGTCTCCGTCGTTGCCAACATGGTGCGGCTCTAACCCCTTCCGGTCCTTGCCTCCCCATCGGCTGAGCCCTCACCGACCTTAGGGGCGTGCGCGGTCTCCGGCACCCCCATCGTCCACCCATAAGTATCGGCCAGAGTGTCGGCCTCAGAGTCGGCCAGAGTGCCGACTTCTACCTCACCCATAGCACCGGGATGCCCTGGTGCCACGCGCTCGACGCGCCGTAATGACGCCGTTGTGACCCAGATCACACACACAATCTTTACACACCGCTTAACACCATCCTCACGGTGCGATACGTTGTGTGACATCACCGCTACTTAACGTCAGCCAGCGGTGAACACCACACAGGTTCACGACGAAAAAGGTATCGAGATGCCACTACAGCCGGTAGTCGCACCGAAAGAGGTTTCGACCTCTGAGCGGCCACTCACCGAAGCCCAGCTGGTCGAGCAGCACATGCCGCTGGTCGGTCACCTGGTCCGAGAGGCGATGACCCGGCTGCCGGCTCACGTCAACCGCGACGACCTCGTGTCGGCCGGCATGACGGCTCTGGTGCTCAGCTGCCGCAGCTTCGACCCCGAGCGCGGCATCCCGTTCGCCCGATTCGCCTCGATCCGCATCCGCGGTGCCCTGGTGGACGAGCTGCGCAGCATGGACTGGGCCAGCCGCTCGGTCCGTGGCCGCGCCCGCGAACTGGAGAACGTCCGCACGGACCTGACCAACGCTCTGGGCCGCACCCCCAGCCCCGAAGAGCTCGCTGACGCGCTCGGGCTGAGCATCAGCGAGCTAGACGCCATCGGCGCCGACGTCCACCGCGCCAGCGTTCTGAGCCTGCAGGGCTTCGCGCCGGAGACGGGTGCCGCACTGCTGCCCGATTCGCAGCGTGGCCCGGAGCAGCTGCTGATGGACCGTGAGCAGCTCGGCTTCCTGAACGACGCGATCGAGGAGCTGCCTGAGCGCCTTCGGTTCGTCGTCCGCAACTACTTCTTCGAGCAGCGCCAGATGTCTGACATCGCCGCCGAGCTGGGCGTGACCGAATCCCGGATCTCGCAATTGCGTGCCGAGGCCCTGACGATGCTGCGGCACGGCATGAAGGCCCAGTACGAGGTGGGCGAGAAGGCCCCGAGCACCGGGCGGTCGGCCGCGAAGCTGGCCAGCTACGCCGCCGCCGTGGCGAACCGCAGCACCCTCGGTGCCCGCCTGTCGATGTCCAACCCGTTCGGCGAGTCGGTCGCTGCTGCCTACTCCCCCGCGTACACCACCTTCACCCACGGCCGCCGGGTCGCCACCGGCTGAGCAAGCCCCCCGCTCCCTGAGATCCGGAGATCAACTCGCGTTCGCTGTCGCTATGGCAGCACCAGACGCGAGTTGATCTCCGGATTTGTTTACGGGGTCGGGACGGTGACCAGCGGCTCGACGGAATCGGTCAGCACGCCGGTGGGACGGCCGAGGACGGTGTTGTACGCGTCCTGCCAGCGCCAGGCGTTGGCCTGCACGGTACGGCTGGTCGCCCAGGCCCGTGCGTTGCCGCCGATCTCGTCGCGCATCGCCTCGTCGGAGGCAAGCGCGTTCAGGTGTCGCGACCACTCATGCGGATGCTTGACCTTCAGTCCGGTGACGCCCTGCACGATCGATCCGGCGTAGGGGCCGAAATCGCTGGCGACCACCGGGATGCCGAGCGAGGCGTATTCGAGGAACTTCAGATCGCTCTTGCTGCGGTTGAACGCGTGATAGGCCAGCGGCACGATACCGATATCGAAGTCGACGGAGTGCAGGTACTCGACCAGGTTGGTCTTCCAGGGCGTGAACCGGGAGGCCGGCCGTCCGATCGCGGCACCGTGGTTGACTCCGATGAAATGGGTGTCGACCTGCGGCTTGCGCCTGAAGAAGGTCTGCAGGTCCTTGCTCACCGCGAGAAAATCGTGCTGGTGTGAGGAGCCACCGGACCATCCGACGGTCAGCGTCTCGCGCCGATCGCGCTGGTGGGACAGCATCACGGCGTCGAAGCAGTTCGGGATGACGAAGACGTTCGGGTTGTACGGGCGAACCTGCTCGGCCAGATGAGCAGTCGTCACGGTGACCGCGTCGGACACGGCGATGTTCTGCTTGATCTGCTCGCCGACCTTGCCCATGAAGTACCGGTGATCGGCGTTGGTCAGCTGCAGGTTCCAGACGTCGTCATCGATCTCATAGACCATGCCGAAGCTGCGATCCGTCCGGCGAGCCTGCGCCTGCCAGAACTCGGTCGGCGCGTCCTCGGCCACCAACTGGCCTACCAGGATGTCCAGATCGGAAGGCAGCTCGACGTTGAGCAACGAGAAGGCCGTCGCCTCATGGCCGAGCCGGCTCAGGGCCCACATCGGCAGGCCCATCCGATAGTTGCCGCATCCTGCGTGGTCCTTGGCCCATCCGAAGATCTTCAACGGCTGCATCTGTTGTGCTCCTGTGTTCCGGACCCTGGCCCGCACTGTCCTGTTAGTGCTCTGATCGGCTCAGTGCTCTGATCTGCTTAGTCCTCTGATCGGCTCAGTCCTCTGATCGGCAATTTGGCCGAGCGGATGAGACCGGCCGACGCCGGTGCCGACAAGGCCGCCGAAAAGTTTGCCGGATGGGCCTCAAGTCACCTGCTCACCGGCCGAACAGGAACGTGCCAACCCATGGATGGGAAGGCGGTCCGGATATCCCGGGCCGAAAGAGACTCGAATCTCAGGAGGAGAACCCGATGAGTCTGCGTATCAACACCAACGTCTCAGCTCTGAACGCCTACCAGAACCTGAGCAAGAACCAGAACGACCTGTCCAACTCGATCGAGAAGCTCTCCAGCGGTCTTCGGATCAACAAGGCGGCCGACGACGCGGCCGGCCTCTCGATCAGCCAGGGCCTCACCAGCCAGATCAATGGCCTGAGCCAGGCCGTCTCCAACGCTCAGGACGGCATCAACGTCGCCCAGATCGCGGACGGCGCTCTGGGCACCACCCAGCAGATCCTCCAGCGGATGCGGACCCTCGTCGTCCAGGCGAGCAACTCCGGTACGCAGGACGCCAACTCGCTCAACGCGATCGGCGCGGAGATCACCTCGCTGAACAGCCAGCTCGACAACATCGGCAACCAGACCAAGTTCGGTCAGACTGCCTTGCTGGACGGTACCTACAACGGCACCTTCCAGGTCGGCGCCAACAACGGCGACACCGTGAACCTGGACCTGTCGACCGGCCTGTCCGGTGGCATCTCGGCGAGCGGCCTGGCCCTCAGCGGCCTGACGATCGCCTCGACCGGTTTCACCTCGGGCGCGCTGTACAGCGGTACGTCGGCTGACCTTCAGGCCATCGACAGCGCAATCAAGTCGGTCTCGAGCGCTCGCTCGGGTATCGGCGCCACGCAGAACCAGCTCAACTACACCGTGTCCAACCTGCAGACCGCCATCACCAACGTCACCGCCTCCCGGTCGAACCTGACCGATGCCGACCTTGCCGTGGAAGTCAGCAAGATGACGCAATCGCAAATTCTGTCCCAGGCCGCCACGTCGGTCCTGGCTCAGGCGAACTCCGCACCGCAGTCGATCCTGAAGCTGCTGCAGTAGTTCGCACGCACGTGGTGCGGCGCGGTAGGGATGTGGTGTCCTGCCGCGTCGCACTGCATGT
>JAVEES010000215.1 GCA_030840285.1 Pseudonocardiales bacterium | reverse complement strand
TGTGGCGAGTGGTCGACGCGACGTGTCTGGCGCCGCGGCAGACGATGGTGCGCATCGCCACCGGCCGCGACGCCGCCGACACCGCGTTCCTCGACAATCACGGCGGAGGGATCAATCTCACTAGCATGAACGTCAACGCATGGGTCGAGGGCATGTTGCCCATCGACTCCGTCGAGGACCTCGTCTCGCTGGGTTAGTACTCGATGGCCTCGATCAGCGGGCCCGGCTCGTCCATCAACGCCCAGAAGCGGTCCCGGATGGCGACGGTCAGCGGTCCTGGCCCTCCGTTGCCGATCGGCTCGCCGTCGAGGGTGTTGATCGGGGTGACGCCGCCTGCGGTGGTCACGGCCATGATCTCGTCGGCGTCGTACAGCTCGCGGCTGGTCACGTCGCGCAGGGTGGCTTCGATGCCCATTTGGTCGGCCAGCTCGTAGACCGTCTTGCGGGTGATCCCTGGCAACGCGTTGCGCGACGGGGACGCCAGCACGCCGTCCTTCACGATCACGACGTTGAAGCCGGGGCCCTCGGCGACGCAGTTGTCGGCGTCCAGCAGGATCGCGGTCCGGGCGCCCCGGTCCTTGGCCTCGAAGCTGGCGGCCGTCAGGTCACCCCACTGGTAGTTCTTGATGGTGGGGTCGACGGTGTTGCGGCCGGCGCGGCGGACATGGCGCGGCACGATCGCGGTGGTGCCGAAGATCTGCTCGGCAGGCGGGAACGCCCACAGGTAGGGGATGGCGTAGATGTACACCTGGTGGGTGAGCTTGGACAAGTCCTTCTCGCCCTTGCGCTTTCCGTACCCGCGGGTGATCGTCAGGTTGACGAACGACTCCCGCAGCTGCGACATCGACACGCACCGCTTGGTGATGTCGGCCAACTCGGCCTTGCTCATGCCGGCGTCGAGGCGGAGCTTGTGGGCGCCGTCGAGCAGCCGGTCGATGTGATCGTCGAGCCGAAAGATGTTGCCGTGCCACACATGTGCCACGGTGTAGGTCACGTCGGAGTGCCCGAAGCCGGTGTCGAAGATGGAGATCCTGGCGTCCTCGGCGGGCACGTACTCACCCTCGATCCAGGCCACCCCGCCCGCGAAGGGGCTGGAGGTGTCGAGTTCGTAGTCGCTGTACTGGATCACCGAACCGGGGGGAGTGTCCTCGCGGATGGCGGCGCCGGGCTCGACGGCAACCAGGTTGCTGGTGAGGCTGGTGGTGGTGGTGAGTGTCATGTCGATTCTCTCTGTTGGTCAACGAATGTCAGGAGGTGTGGGTCTTGGCGTAGTCCGGTCCGGCCTCGCCGGTGGCGAGTCGCTTGCGCAGCCCGGTGAACGCCCACAGCGTGGCGAGCACCAGCAGCCCGAGGAATACGTAGCCGTTGCCGGCGAACTGCGGCAGGAAGATGAGCGCGGCGCAGACCAGGATGAAGCAGACCAGGGCCAGCACGGCGACCGGCACCCGCGCCTTGCCGAGGTCGAACGTGCCCGGCTCGGCCGTCGGGATGGTTCCGCGGCGGTTGGCGATCAGGACGGCGACCGTCTGCAGCAGGTACATCGCGCATACCGCCAGTGAGGAGAGCCCGAGGATGAGAAAGAACGCCTTCTCGCTGACCAGCGCCGACAAGAGCAGGATCGTCGACAGCCCGAAGATGCCGAGCACCGCGTACGTGGGCGTGCGGTTGGTCGGCGAGACGTGCCGCCACACGTGGGAGAACGGCAGCATGTTGTCCCTTGCCATCGAGTACGTCAGGCGGGTGGCGACCAGGATGTTGGCCAGGATGCACGCCATCACGTTGGTCAGGGCCACCGCGACCACGATCTTGCTGATGACCGGGCCCACCTGTTGGGTGATGATCTCCTCGATCGGGGCGGCGGAGGCCGCTTCGACGGCTCCGACATCCTTGATCGCCAGCACGTAGACGACGTACATGCCGAACTCGATCACGATCGAGGCGGTCAGGGCGTAGAACATGGTGCGCGGGATGACGTGGCGGGCGTTGACGGTCTCCTCGGCGATGTCGGCGCTGGCCTCGACTCCGATGAGGCCGAAGAAGGGGCCGAGCGACGCGGCCAGCCAGGCCAGCACGTACGGGCTGCTGCCGTCGGCGGTGCCGCCGGTGAAGAGCACCGAGACGGACTGGTGGTTGTCCGGCGAGGAGAAGGCGACGATCGCGACGAGGATCGTGGCGCCGACGGTGATGACCAACTCCAGGCTCACGCCGATGTTGTTGACCATCGTCGCGAACCGCACGCCGTACAGGTTGATCAGCATGCAGACGGCCATCACGCCAATGGCGATCAGGATCTGCGAGGTCTGGCCCATGTTCCAGCCGAAAAGACTGCCGAGATAGCCGGAGAGGATGAAGCCGACACCGGTCATGCCACAGATCCAACCGGCGAGGGCCAGCACGCCGGTGAACCACGCGAGCATCGAGCCGTGGATGCGGCTGGTCCACTGGTAGGCATAGCCGGCCAGCGGGATCTTGGCTGTCAGGTCGGCGGCGATCAGCGTCCAGATGACGAACACCGCGGCGGCGAGCAACAGGGTCCACACGAACGGTCCGCCGGCGGTGAAGTACCCCGCGCCGAAGCCGGTGAACACCGCCGTGGTAGCGCTGATGGTGGCGAACCCGATCGCGAACGACGCGATCCGGCCGACCGAACGGTCGAGCTTCTGGGTGTAGCCGAACTCGGAGAGCTTGGCGTCCTCGTCTTCGGTGGGTGGGTGTGAATGAGTCTGTGAAGTCAGGGCATCGGTCATGATCGCTCCAGGTCAAGAATGTGGAAGTGCACCTAGAGATAGGAAAGCGTTTCGCCCCGTTGGGTGGAAGTACATTGTTTTGATCTGCTCATAAGCCCTGGTTATCAATCAGGGTGTCATCGATTCGGGTCTCGCCGAAGTTCCACCGCGACTGCACGTGCCTGACCAGCGCATCCGCCTGCGGCGAGAGCGATGCGGGGTCCCAGGCCAGCGCCGTGTAGCTCGGCGGCCGGTCGGTTATCGGAACGTAAACAATCCCGGGCCGGTCGTAGAAACGGGCGACCGACGACGAGGTGAAGCTGATGCCGAGGCCACGGGCGATGCTGGTGGTCTCCGCCTCGTAGGTCGCGGCGACGGCTGCGATGGTCGGCGGCCGGTTGCCCCTGGCGTCCATGGCGAGCCAGTAGTCACGCCAGGTGCCAGCGGTCAGCGGCGCGCAGACGATCGGGTCGTCGAGCAGTTCGGTGATCGACACCTCGGCCCGGTTCGCGAGCCGGTGGTCGCGGGGCATGCACACCACCCACGACTCGGCGTCCAGCATCAGCATGCGGTGCTCGGGCAGATCGACCGGCGGCCGGATGATGGCGACCTCGGTGCTGCCCTCGGCCAGGCCCGCCGTCGGGTCGGCGAAGTCGAATTCGATGGGTTCGACCGTGACCTCCGGGTAGGCGGCCTCGAAGTGCCGAACCACTCTGAACAGCAGATCGGCGCCGGTGCCGATGAGGTAGCCGAGGCGCAGCACGCCCTTGCGGGTGCCGGACAGCGTGACGAGGTTGTCGACGATCGCGTCGACGCCTGCGATGGCCTGGTGTACCTGCGGCAGCCAAGCCGCACCGAGATCCGTCAGGGCCACCTCGCGCGTATTCCGGTTGAACAGGACGACGCCGAACTGATGCTCGAGTTGCTTGATGGCGGTGGACAGCGCGGGCTGGGTGATGAACAGCCGCTCCGCGGCGCGCCGGTAGTTAAGCTCTTCCCCCAGTACGGCGAAGTAGCGCAATTGGCGCAGGGTGACCCCGTGGTCCTTGCCGCTCGTGGGTGACCTCCATCTGAGTCCCGCGAAGCGATGATATGGCCCCGCAGCTCCCGATGCGGATCGACGGAGGGAAAGGCCCGATTTCTTCGCCGATCCCAGCACCCGTTCGGTGACCCAACGGCGTGGGCTAGGGATCGCGCGGGAGGCCGAGCAGCCGCTCGGCAATGATATTGAGCTGTACTTCCGACGTGCCGCCGTAGATCGTGGTGGCGCGGCCGGCCAACAGATACTCCGACCACTTGCCGGAAAGCTGGTCGGGCTCACCGATGGCCGCGTCGGTGCCGAACGACGACACGCCGAACTCGGCGTAGCCCTGACCGGTCTTCATCGACAACAGTTTCGAGATCGCCGCCGCCGGCATCGGGTCGCCGCCCGCGAGCGTCAGCAGTGTCGAGCGCATGTTGAGCAACTTGGCGGCATGGCCCTCGGCGATCAGCTTGCCCGCCTGATTCTGCTCGATCTGGTCGAACTGGCCGTCGCGTAGGAACTCGACGAACTGATCGAGGCTGGCCAAGAACGGCGGCTCGCCGCTGCCGATCGACACCCGCTCATTGGTCAACGTGTTGCGGCTGACCTCCCAGCCGCGATCCACCTCGCCCAGCACCAACTCGTCGGGCACGAAGACGTCGTCGATGAAGACGGTGTTGAACATCGCGTTGCCGGTGAGTTCGCGCAGCGGCTTGATCTCGACGCCCTCGGCCTTCATGTCGAGCAGGAAGTACGTGATGCCCTGGTGTTTCGGCGCCGACGGATTGGTCCGCGCGAGCAGCGCGCCCCACTGCGAATACTGCGCACCGGTGGTCCAGATCTTCTGACCGGTGATCCGCCAGCCGCCGTCGACCTTGGTGGCCTTGGTGGTCAGGCTCGCCAGGTCCGAACCGGCGCCGGGCTCGGAGAACAGCTGGCACCAGATCGTCTCGCCGCGGAACGTCGGCGGCAGGAAGCGCTGCTTCTGCTCTTCGGTGCCGAACGCGACGACCGACGGGATCAGCCAGGCCGCGATGCCCATGTTGGGGCGG
>JAVEES010000210.1 GCA_030840285.1 Pseudonocardiales bacterium | reverse complement strand
GTCGCGGTCACCCTCTTCGCCACGATCCTGGGCGCGCTCGCCGGCAACTCACCCGCCCGCTGCGTCCTGCTTGCCGCAGCCATCCTGGCCGGGCAGCTGTCCATCGGGTGGAGCAACGACCGGATCGACGCGGCCCGCGACGCCGGTGCCCAACGCCGCGACAAGCCCGTCGCCCGCGGCGAAGTCCAGCTGCCGGTCCTGGACCGCGCCATCGGGTCATCCCTGGTGGCTACGGTGCTGCTGTCCTTCTCACTGGGCTGGCGAGCGGGATCGCTGCACTGCGCGGCGGTCAGTTGCGGGTGGCTCTACAACCTCGTTCTGAAATCCAGATGGCTGTCCTGGCTGCCTTACGCGCTGGCCTTCGGCTCACTACCGGCGATCGCCACGCTTGCCCTGCCACAGCCCCGGCTCCCCGGTGGCTGGATCGTGCTGGCGGCCGCCGCGCTGGGCGTGGTGGCCAATCTGACGAATGCGCTGCCTGACCTCGACGAGGACGCCCGCGCCGGCATCCGCGGCCTGCCGCACCGGCTCGGCGCAAGGCGTGCGTTGGCGGTGAGCGCGGGCCTGCTGATGGCGGCAACGGTAGCCCTCACCGTCGGCCCGCCGGGGCCACCCAGCGGGCTGGGCCTGCTGGGCTTGGCGCTCGCGGTCGGCCTCGTGCTGGCCGGGGCCGGCTGGGCGTGGCGGCATCCGCTCAGCAGGGGCGTGTTCTACGGACTGATCGTTTTCGTGGGCCTGCAGTTGGGACTGATTCTTACCTCCGCCCACCAATTGCGATGATCACGGCGAGCGGGACGCGGCGCGGCCACGTAGGGTCGATGGGATGAGCGTGATCGCCGGTGTCAGCGCAGTCCTGCCACCGCACCGCTACACCCAGGACGAGATCACCGACAGGTTCGCCGATCTGCAGGACAGTCCGTCCACCGCGGCGCTGCTGCGTCGCTTCCACGGCAACTCCGGTGTCGAAAGCCGTCACCTGGTGCTGCCGCTCGAGCGCTACGGCCTGTTGCGCGATTTCGGCGAGGCGAACGACGAGTTCATCAGGCACGCGGTCGAACTCGGCGAGGCTGCGATCCTGCGTGCCCTCGATGAAGCCGGACTGGCCCCCGCGGATGTCGACGCGGTGTTCTCCACAACTATCACCGGACTCGCGGTGCCCTCGATCGAGGCTCGGATCGCCGGTCGGATCGGGCTGCGTTCGGATGTCAAGCGGGTCCCGCTGTTCGGTCTCGGCTGTGTCGCGGGCGCGGCCGGTATCGCTCGGGTCAACGACTACCTGCGGGGCGCGCCGGACGACGTGGCCGTGCTGTTGTCGGTTGAGCTGTGCTCGCTGACGGTCCAGCGAGGTGACACCTCGATGGCAAACCTGGTCGCCAGCGGACTCTTCGGCGACGGGGCTGCCGCGGTGGTGGTGTTGGGCGACCGGCGAGCGGCGACTGCGAGTGGTGGCGGCTCAGCCGAAGTTGTCGACTCTGCCAGCCGGCTGTTTCCCGACAGCGAGCGCACGATGGGCTGGGACATCGGAGCCGGCGGGTTCAGCATCGTGCTCAACGCCGAGGTTCCCCGGCTGGTCGAGCGATACCTCGCCGATGAGGTGAAGGGCTTCCTCAACCGGCATGAGCTGTCGATATCAGATATCACCGGCTGGGTGTCACACCCCGGTGGCCCCAAAGTGATCGATGCGGTGCAGTCGGTGCTCGGGCTGGACGCCGAAGCGCTGTCAGCCACCAGGCGATCACTCGCCCGGATCGGCAACCTGTCCTCAGCCTCGGTGCTGCATGTGCTGCGGGACACGATCGATTCACACCCGCAACCCGGCAGTCCCGGCGTGCTGCTGGCGATGGGACCCGGATTCTGCGCAGAGCTGGTGCTGTTGCGCTGGCTGTGACTACTTGGCGCTGCCCGCCTGCCAGCTTGCCCACGATGCCACCCAGTAGCCGGAGTTCCAGACGTCGAGCGTACGTCCGGTGTTCCGGACGTCGACGATGTCGCCGGGCTGGGACCAGTGGTAGAACCACCAGGCATTGTCGGGCGATACGTTGAGGCAGCCGTGCGAGGTGTCGGTGTTGCCCTGCGCCCAGACTGACCAGTCGGCCCAGTGCACGTACTCGCCGTCGTAGGAGATCCGGACGCCGACGGGCACGATCGTCTTGTAGGCGTTGGCCCCCTTGCTGAGACCGAACGATGCCGAGTTCATGTTGATCTGCGTCTCACCACCGACCACGACGTGCGGTCCGGAGTTGGTGCGCAGGTCGATCGGGCCGGTGTCGCCCGGGATCGAGGTGTGCCGGCCCATCGAAGTCGGGATCGTCTTGATGAGCTTGTCGTTCTCGTAGACGCTGATCATCTTGGTGTTGTCATCGGCCACCGAGACATGCTTGGCGCCCACCTTGAACCAGGTAGAAGCGTCAGCCTGCCCGTAGAGGCCGTTGCCGAAATTCTTGCCGTACGCCTTGGCGGTGATGGTGACCTTGGTACCCGACTTCAGGTAGTCCTTGGTCCGCCAGTAGACATCCTGGCCACTCATCCAGTTGAAGGCGCCGACCTGCGCCGGGACCGTGGTGACCGTCAGCGCGGCCTGAGCGGCCTTGCGGTCGGGGATGACCTCGTCGAAGTGAATCCGGACGACCTGCCCGACGCCGAACGTGACGCCGGGGCTGATGCCTCCGCCGGCAGCCGTCTGGATGTAGGGCATGGTCAGGTTGTTCGGTGCGACCGTGTTGAAGGAGCTGGTCTCGGTCGAGGTCTTGCCCTCGGAGTTCGTTGCGCTGGCCGTGAGCTTGTACGCCTTGGCGTAACCCAGCGGCTCGGCCGACTTCCAGGTGAGCCGGTCCGCCGACAGCACGCCCTTGACGGCAGTGCCTTGCGCGTTGGTCAGGGTGACGGCCGAGATCTCTCCCCCGGTGACTCCCACCTTGATCGGGTCGGTCGGGTTGACAGCCGTCGCGCCCCTCGTGCTCACCGATAGCACCGCAGGCTCGATGGCCGGGCTCGACGACGGCGCGCTGCCATTGGTTGCGGACTGGCTGACCGCGCTTGAGCCGTTGGGCGTCGCCGCGGCCAGCTTCTTGGCCGAGCAGGCGCCGAGCGCGAGTACAGCAATGGTCGCTGCTGCTGCAGCGACCACCGTGGAGTAGTACGACGTGCGGGCCAAGACCAGTCCTTCCCTAAGACCAGCGAAAGCGCACCATTGCGCGAATCAGTCGTTATAGGTGCGGCTTTGGAACCTGGCTAAGGCCGCGCAGTGCCTCTATTGTGACCTACTTTTCACCAACCACACGCCAGGGTGGGTGACGAAGTCATAAATTTGTCCTTAACGCCGCCTTGAGAAGCACTCTGGACGCCTGCGAGAGGCCCTTCTGCCCGACGTCCCGCTTGGCCTTTCAGGGCGAGTCCGGATGATCCCGAACACATCCGGGTCCGGATGGCTAGCATTCAGGCCAGCGGGCTGACCGCGGCCAAGTCGCCCGGGGTGCGGTCCGGCGGAGGCAGCCATGCCGAGCAGAGCCTGGCTAGTTAGCGGGGTGATCGCTGCGCTGCTCGTCGTCGGGCTGGTCAATTCGCACCGAACCGTCCGGATCGAGCGGAACGCTCCCGGGCCAGGCGTCAGCCGGTTTGCGCCCTCGGCGGCCGAGCTGGGGTGCTTAAGCACGGCCGCATTGGTGCGGCCCGACGGGCTCATCTCGCTGGATTACCCCGGTCAGGATCCCCGCACCGTGGCCAGCTGGCACTGCTCGGACCCGGCCGGCCGGCATCCCAGCCTCGCCCAGCTGCTGCGCGGCGCCCCCGGCGAGCCGTACCAGCCGTTGCGCACCCTGGTGCCGTTGCAAAGTTCACTGAGCGTGATCGGTCTAGCCCTGCACCGCGGCGCGCTGACCATGACCGTGGTGACCCCGTCCGGCGGCGGACCCGGGGACTGGGCGTGGCTCGGCAACGCCTGGGAGCTCCGCTTCACCATCGGCGGCACGGGTGCCCTCGATGCTTCCACCGTCCGGCTCGTCGGCGTGCCGTGCACTCTGGACGACCTCGTGGTCTCGGCTTCGACGCCGTGGCCGGGCAGCGACCCGACCGCGAGGCGCGTCGCATCAGCGCAGCTGAGGTTCATCAATACCAGCAGCGCGGATTGCGTACTCAGCGGTTATCCGAGATTGACCGCGTTCTCCGACGAGCTGACCTATCCAGCGATCCACACCATGCATGGGTCCTTCGGTGGCATCTTCAGTGACACCGACCCGCCGATCGTGCTGCTGTCACCGCGTGCGCCGGCGACCGCCGTGGTCGAATCGAGCGCTGCCGCCCTGAACGCGACGGCATTCATCGCGCCCGGTTGTCCGGCGGCGGCGCGGATCTCCGTCGGCCTGCCCGATGACGGCGGCGCCGTGACGATTGCCTTTCCGATCGCCGTCTGCGGCTTGGAGGTTCACCCGGTCACCTTCCAGCTCTTCGAACCGACCGGGTAGCGCGCCTGGCTAGTCCACGAGCTCGCGCGCCCGGCTAGTCGACGAGTTCGGCAGCGTCCAGTCCGAGAACCGACAAGGCCCGATCCAACGAGTCGGACTGCTGGCGTTCATAGAGGTCTTCGGAGGCATGGACGTCGCGCTCCAGGGCGGCCGCCAGCCAGCCGGCATCGCGCTGCGATCCCCGCTCGGCCGGATCTGTGGTGCCGTGACCGCTGAGGTTGGACCTGAAGATGCCGGCCGCTGATCGGGGCAGGAAGTCTTCATAGACGATCGGGGTGGCCTCCAACCAGCCGCCTTCGATCAAGCCTGCGAGCTGGCGCGGGGGCGCCGTCCGGTCGGTCCTCGCCACAGCATCGAAACTGAAATGACCGAGTCCGTCCAGCAGCAATTGCCGCTCCGTCGCCGGAAACAGCTGCGACCAAGTCTGTGCCGCGAGCCGTTGCCGCTCGCCCGGGTCTTCGACGCCGTCCTCGATTGCCCGCTGACTGGCGGTAGAGCTGGCCTTGTCGGCGAGATCGCGGCCGCGGCGGGACAGCGCGATCCCCCGCGCCTCGACCTCACCGAACCGGACGCGCAGGGTGCCCGGCTCCACGCTGCCGTCCGGATTGCGCATCAACCTCGGTTCGGCCAGGGCACGAAAGGACGTCTGGCGCAGCAATACCTCAGGGCCATCCCAGCGCGGCGGTCCCTGGATGGCATCGATCATCTCCAGGCCACGATGCTGCATGCCGGTATACAGCGCGTCGATGTCCAGGACCCGGGGCGTCAAGTGGTTGATGTGCGTCGACGCGACGCCGCCGATGTCGGCCGCGACGCTCGAGACTTGCTCCAAGGTGCGGTACCAGGCTCGATCGACCGGCTCGGCAGACAGCGCGAAGGAGTCGGTCGCCAGTTGCAGGAAGCGTGCCGCCACCGGCTCAGGCAACTCACCGAGCGCCTCTGCGCGGGCTGCCAACTCGAGCAGCTCCGCGCTGAACAGCGTCCGTCGCCGCAGGAAGCTTTCAAGCTGTTCACTAAGCTCGGTCGAGAAGAACCTGCGGTCATCCACCGCCAGCACCGAGGTAAAGACCCGGAACGGGTTGCGAGCCAGCTCGTCTGCGGACACCGGACGGAACGCGGTCGACACCACCGGCACCGGTGCCGGACCCGTGTCCCGAAGGTCGTAGAAACCGACCGGATGCATTCCCATCGCGGCAAAGATCTGACCCACCTGCCTCAGCTCGTCCGCGGTTCCGACCCGGATCGCACCGTGCCGCTCGGCAGACACCCGCTCGATGCTGCCCAGCCGCTCGGCACCGGAGCCTCGTTCGGCCAACACCGTCGCGTTCACCTGCTGAGTGACCTCGACCAGCGTGGTGTAGGCCGGCACCTCTTTGCCATACATGGCCGACAGCGCATGGGCAAAACGTGCCCGCAGCTCCCACTGAGCCACAGCCGGCATGGATGCACCTCCAGAGTCACGGAATCTGGCCTGGACGCTAGCCGATCACCCTCCGCAATCTCACACCGTGTCGACGATCCGGACCTTCGGCGGAGGCCACCCAAGCGCGCGTTATAGGCGCGCGGCCAGCCGGATCAATTCATCGGCCGGCTCACCCCAGCCGTCGCCGAAGTTGGCGGCCACGCGATGCCAGCCGGGGCCGCGCGGCCGGAAGGCGAGACCGGATGCCTGAACCAGCAAGTGCAATTGGTAGTTGAGCAGGCGGTCCACTTGATCGACCAGCGTGGTCCGCGGCAGGTCCGAAAGCCGCAGGTGCAGCGCCGAATAGGCCGAGGCGATCTCTCCGCACGCGCGGGCGAGTTCGCATCCTGGATCCACCGAGTTTGTGCACTGCTGAATCACGCGAGCCGCCTTGGGCACCAGGGTGGCAGCTGCTCTCACAATCTCGGCCAGCGTTCGATCACTGCCCTCGGTTGCCGTGGCCATGTCCACAGGATCCCTCCGCTGGACCAGGACAGCCACCCAGCCAGCAGCCAGGACGGCCCGCAGCCAGCAACCAGCGAGACCGGCCGAACCTAACGTCGATGCGATCTCAGTTTGGCCTTTATCTCACGAGCTGTTTGGTTCTCGTGTGGCCCAGCCTCTGTACCTGGAACGGTTACCTCGCTTTGGCTTTGGAACGGGCGGCGCTCGATGCTGCTGGCTTCGGGAGCATGTCTGCCCGATACGGACTACAAGCAGCGTGATCGGAGGCGTCGTCCAGATGTCGCGGGCGTCGGCTCTGTCTCGCTGTGCCGGGGTTAGGCTGCCGCTGCCCGCCGTCCAGATGGCGCTCGCGGGTACGACGTGATGTGCTCTGCGCCTCCGCGAGTCGGTTGCTCTCTTCAGTGAGTCCTGGGATGGAATGGGCAGCAACTTTGAGCGCGGGAGCAACCCGAAGGCCGACCGCGGCGTGTGATCAGTAGAGAGGTGGGATGTGCGCAGATCACGAAGGGGGGCCCGCGATGCCAACCAATGCAGCGATTGAGACTTCGCACGGCGCTTCGCGGGATCAGCCCGACCATGTCTCCGCCGAGATCAGTCGGCTGTACCTATCCGAGCGGATGCGCTTACTGCGCATGGCAGCCCTGCTGGTCGGTGACCGCAGCACAGCTGAGGACGTCGTGCACGACGCGTTCGCTGCCTTGCAGCGACGCCTGCCCACACTCGACGATCCGGCCGCTGCGGCAGCGTATCTGAGCGTGTCGGTCGCCAATGGTGCCCGGTCGGTGCTGCGGCGCCGACGAGTGGCCTTTCGTCATCTGCGCGTCGGGGAGCCAGAAGCAACGGCAGGAGCCGACACGGCGGCCCTGCTTGCTGACGAGCACCGAGCCGTGGTCACAGCGGTCCGCAAATTACCGAAACGGCAGCAAGAAGTCGTCATCCTTCGGTATTGGGCCGATCTGAGCGAGGCGCAGATCGCCCAAGCTATGGGGATCGCCCCTGGCACCGTGAAATCCACCGCGGCCCGCGGGCTGGCCAATGTGCAAAAGCATCTGGAGGCATGAGATGAACAAGGACACCCGCAACGCCGAGCAGCGCGTGCGCGCCGCCTTCACCGCCAGCGAGCCGCTCACTCGCGACTGGGACGCCACCCCTCACGCGGTGCTCAACGACCACGTCGTCGCGTTAGGGCCAGATCGTCCCGCATGGCGCCGCTGGCAAGGCCCCCTGCTCGCCGCCGCCGCGGTCGCCTCCGTGGCGATTGCCACGCTCCTGCTGGCTCAGCGCACCGGCCCGAGCGGTGCCCCGGCCGCTGCTCCGCACTCCAGCAGCGCATCGAAGTCGTCAACCGCGCCGACGATCTCACCACCAAGCCGATCGTCGGCGTCGGCAGCAACCTCGGCCTCGACTCCGCCGGTGATCATCGGGCCCGGCCGGACCGCCCAGCTCGGACCGCCCAACCCCCAGGTCGGAGTGAGCTACCCATTTGACCTGCTCACCCACTGTGGCATCAGAGCTACGATCTTCGGCGGACGCGAGTGGCGGGCCGTACATCCGCAGCCCGAACCGGCAAAACTGCCGGACGCACACGGCATCACCCACTACGACGGCTACACCTCAGGGATCGCGCTGCTGACCGATCAATCGACCCTGAAATTTACCGTCCACGATTCCGAGTCCACCGCCAATGGGCAGAGCTACCTATTCACGCCCGCAACCCGCCAGCAGGCGGTGTGCGCGTGAACAGGTAGCACGGGTATTCCCGATGCCTGGAAGCCGTCAGTGCGTGTAGGAGTAGACGCTCTTAAGCACCGCATAGTCGTCGGCGTCAGGGTACTGGGGTGCCGAGGAAATGATCGCGTAGTAGATGCAGCTGTTCGTCGAGTCGTTGTGGTCCAATCCGAGTACGTGGCCCTGCTCGTGGCAGGTGTCTTGGCGGTGTTCCGCCGCCGTGTAGCCAACGCCGTAGTAGTCGTTGAACTTGCTGTACACGACGCCGTCACGAATGTTGAGGTGTGAATCGACAGGGGTGTAGGTCAGTCCGGCCCACCCTGTCGCGCCGTAGTTGGCGTCGTACATGTTCGCGCAATGTGTACCGGAATAGCCTGGGCAGCTGCCCGAGACGTAGATCGAGTCGATGCCTTGGGCTTGGTTCCAGGTGTAGGTGGCGACGTCGACAGGCCAGGCCGCGCCGGTGTGGTCAACGAAATAGACCTGCGGGTGCGCGTAGCCGTTATTGGCCCAGTGGATACCTGGGCAACCGTTGGTGTGCGCGGTGCCGATCGTGCAGGCCGCGAGCGCGGGAGTAACCGTCGCAGCGGTGGCCAACTTGCCGCGAATGCGTAAGGTGCATGTCAATCGATCCAGCCACCAGTGAGATTCGCGTTCTTCACGTTTAGCAGAGCGGATTTGTTGTTTCGTGATTGGTAACACTCCGTATACCCCCTGCCCACTCACGGTAACAATGCGCAAATATCCTTGAAGCTCCTCGCAAGTAGCCGTCGAGCATGCGACCCGCACCGTCGCGGGATCACTTTCGGCGCCGATGCGGCCTCAGGCCGCGAGGGTGGGACTTCACGTTGGATGAATTCATCCTGTGCAGGGTCAGCCGATGACCAGAATTCTCGACCTGCCCCGGTCGATCGAAGAAAGTGGAAGGGTTCAGCGACGGGCCGCCGGTAGTCGCCCGCAGCCGCGAAAGTTTCGGCCTGATATCGAAGGCATGCGCGCCTTCGCGGTGGTCGCCGTCGTGCTGTACCACGCCAAGCTCGGGGTGCGCGGCGGCTTCGTCGGGGTGGACGTCTTCTTCGTCATCTCCGGGTTCCTGATCACCCGTCAACTGCTCGCCTCAGTAGCGGGCCGCGGGTTGCGCGGGCTTCCAGACTTCTATACGCGACGCATCCGCAGGCTGTTGCCCGCGGCGACCACGGTCGTCGTCGCAACGGTGCTGGTGGCGCGCTTCTACGCGCCGGCCCTACAGGTCCGCTCGATCACCCTCGACGGACTTTTCACCACGTTCTACGGGCTGAACTACCGTCTCGCCATCCAGGGCACGCAGTATCTGCACCAGAACGACGCCGTTTCACCGTTGCAGCACTTCTGGTCGCTCGGTGTCGAGGAACAGTTCTACGTCGTTTGGCCATTGCTGATCGGGATGATCGCGCTCGCGGGCCGTCGCTTCCGCAACGCACTGCTGTTCGTGGTGTTGGTGGGCCTGACGGCGGTGTCCTTTTACTTCTCCGTCACCGTCACCGCCAAGTCGGCGTCCTGGGCATATTTCTCCTTGCACACCAGGGCGTGGGAACTCGGGCTCGGCGGCCTTGTCGCGCTGGCCGCGCCCGTCCTGGCACGCTTGCCACGGCGGTTGGCCGGCCTGATCGCCTGGCCGGCTTTGGCAGCGATGGTCGCCAGCGCCTTCCTGCTCAGCGACGCCACCCGCTACCCCGGCTCAGCCGCGGCGTGGCCGGTGGTGGCCGCAGCGGTCCTCATCGCCTGCGGTTGCGGGACGCGGCTCGGCGTGGAGCGGCGAATTTTGAACGAGCCCCTGCTGCAGTCCGTCGGCCGCGTCTCCTACTCCTGGTATCTGTGGCACTGGCCGATGCTCATCCTCGCGCCGGTGATCCTCGGTCATTCGTTGTCCCCGTTGGCGCGGGTATGTGTCGTCTGGGTCTCGCTCATTACCGCGATCGCCTCGTACTGCCTGATCGAGAATCCGAGCCGACACCTGGCACGACGAACCTGGCAGGGTTTTTCGTTCGGGCTGGTTCTCTCGGGCAGTGTGGTCACCTGTGCAGCGTTGGTACTCGCGCATCTGCCAGCTCTCGTCGGAACCGGCGCTGCCGTCAGGGTGGTCCAGGCCGCCGACACGACTCCCGCGATCACCAAGCAGATGCTCAATGCGGTGGCCGCCGGTGTCAGTATCCAGAACGCGCCGAGCAACCTCACCCCGACACCGGACAAGGCCACGAAGGACCTGCCGCCGGCCGACGGGACAAGCTGCCACGCCGACTTCCTGGTTATCACTCAAGGGCCCTGCGTCTACGGTGATCCTGCGGGCAAGCACACCGCTGTGCTAGTGGGTGATTCGCATGCTGACGTGTGGTTGCCGGCATTCGCCCAAGCTGCCAGGGCAAAGCATTGGAAGATCGTCGACTGGACGAAATCCTCGTGCCCGGCCGCTCAGCTCACCGTCTTCAGTTCGGTGCTCAACCGCACCTACACCGAATGCGACACCTGGCGCACCCAGGTGATCGGGCGGATCGCCGCGTTGAAACCCAGTGCGATATTCATGAGCGGCTCAGAGAACGTTGTCGATGCGAACATCTCACCGCAGCAGTGGAGCAGTGCAACGCTGACGACGCTGAATGCCCTGCACAACAAGACCAAAGCGCAGGTGACCCTGATCCAGGACGTGCCGGTGCCGGCCTATGACATGCCCTCCTGCGTCGCCCAACACCTCAACGCTGTCGGCAGTTGTACCTTCAGCACGTCAAAGGCCTACAGCTTCCCGGCCCGGCACCGGCAACTGGCAGCCGACGTGCACAACGCCGGGTTCGCGGTTGTAGACCCGGAATCGTGGATCTGCACCGCGAACACCTGCCCCGCGGTCGTGGGCAACATGCTGGTTTATCGGGATGACACGCACCTCACGGCAACCTTCTCGAGGTGGCTGGCGCCGATGGTGGCTCCGCTGCTCACCGCACCGAAGGGAGGCTGAGCATGCTCATCGGTATCCTGCAGTTGCGCCATAGCCTGCAAGATCACGCCAGGCTCTACTTGTTCTCGATATTCGTCGGGCTGACCTGGTTGCTCTGGGCAGTCAAGGTCATTCTCTCCCGCCGATACCAGCCCTGGACGGCTCCGTACTTCACCACGACCAGCGTGGTGATCCCGGTCGTCGATGAACCGGTTGAGCTGTTTCGCCAGGTGTTACAGCGCATTCTGGAACAACGACCGACCGAGACCATCGTCGTCATCAACGGCAAGCGCAATACGGTCCTCGAATCGGTCTGCGACGAGTTCGCTCCAGACGTCGAGTGGGTGTGGACGCCGGTCGCCGGAAAGCGCAACGCGGTTCGCATCGGAACGCAGCAGGCCAGGGGTGAGATCGTCCTGCTCGTCGACAGCGACACGATCTGGACCGAAGGCACCCACGACGAGCTGATCAAGCCGTTCAAGGATCCGAAGATCGGCGGTGTCACCACGAGGCAGCGCATCCTCGACCCGCGGCGCAACATGCTGACCCGTTGGGCGGACTGGCTTGAGAATTCCCGCGCCCTGTATTCGATGCCGGCCCAGAGCGTGCTCGGCGCGGTGGGCTGTCTTCCCGGCCGCACGATCGCCCTTCGGCGATCAGTGCTCATCGAGGTGATGGACGAGTTCATGACCGGGCGGTTCCTAGGCGTCTTCCTCGAAGTCTCCGACGATCGCACCCTGACGAACCTGACGTTGAAGCGGGGTTACCGCACGGTCTACCAATGCACCAGCCTGGTCTACACCGATGCGCCGACCAGGCTGAAGAAGCTGGTCAAACAACAGTTTCGCTGGGCCCGGGGCAGTCAGTACAACACCTTGCGGATGCTGCCCTGGATGCTCCTGCACGCACCCGTGCTCGGCTTCTTCTTCGTCTGTGACATAGCCCTGCCGTTTCTGTGGCTCTGCTCGGCAATAGCGTGGGTGATCCGCACCGTTCAGCATCGGGGCGACAACCTGTATGTCGGCCTTCTCGATGTGAAAGGCCATGCGGTGCTGGCAATCGTGGTGCTGACGATCCTTACGTCGTCACTCGCGATGTGCCTGCGGCAGGCCCGCCATATCGCCGAAGTTCCCGCCGATCTGTTCTGGATGCCGCTGTATATCGGGTTCAGCACGCTGGTTCTGATGCCGATCCGGTTGTACGGTTTTCTCCGCCTCGGCCATGTCGGCAGCTGGGGAACCCGCGCTGACGCCTACGTCGCTGAGCAACACACCGAAACTTCGCCAGCACAACCGCAAGCCCAATCACCGGCTGGGGCGAGTGTTGGACCGGCTCGCACCGCCACCCTGAACGCACCTGCCGCAGCGAAACAGCCTGCGGTGCCGACGCCCACCGACGGTGACCCGCGTGCACTTATTCCGTACGCGATCGCGGCCGCCGTCATTATCGCCGGAGCTTATTACGATGTTCTTCCCGTTTAACAAGACGGCTCATCTCGTCCGTGGTCACCGGGGTACGACCACAGCCATCGCCGGGGTATCGATCGTTGCCGTTGGGGCAGCGCTGTATCTCTCACCGGCGGGTCCGCGCGACACCTCCGCGCCACGGCAGAAGGTCCGCGCCGTCACGCAACAGGTATGGCCCAGCCCAAGCCCCCAGCAGCGCAAGGCCGCCCCCCGTCCGGTCAAGCGGGTTCTCACCGACGTCGTGCGCCCACCGGCGCGCACCAACCTCGTGGTCGTCAAGCTGCCGAACCACCAGACGGTCACCGAGTCGATCCCGGTGACCGGTCCGGCAGTCCCCCATTGCTGGAACTTCAAGTGGCAGCAGGACGCCCAAGCCGCCTACCTGGCCAATCTGTCGGACCCCGGCGGCCTGGACAGCGAGCCTGGACCGAACAACGGTGATGGGATCGCGTGCAATCAATTGCCCGTCGACCCGAGCCGACCGAGGTCGATGCCCAGCGACGGTGCGGTAACGCAAGCCGTTACGGTGCCTTCGAAAGCTCAACTGCTCAAGCCCGCTCAGAAGTATTATGGCGTGGCCAACGACCAGCTTCCCGGTAACACGGTCAGCTTCGACCGGTTCGACAAGGCCGTCGGCAAGGCGCCCAGTCTCGTGGAGTGGTTCGACACCTGGGACCACCCCTACGACCTCAACGGCCACAAGGTGCAGGATGCCTGGGATCGCGGCGCCTTGCCAGTACTGACCTGGATGCCTGAAGCCAAGGGCGGCAATACCAAGGACCAGTCGGCCTACAAGCTTTCCACTATCGCCGCCGGAAAGTGGGACAACTACCTCGCGCTCTGGGCTGCGCAGGTCGCCCAGATGGGGCTGCCGATGGTAATCAGGTTCGCGCACGAGATGAACGGCAACTGGTATCCGTGGAGCGCGACATCGCACGGAAATACCAAGGCGGACTATCTTGCCGCGTGGCGACATGTCTGGAACGTTTTCGAGGCGGCCGGCGCCAACAAGTACGTCATCTGGGCCTGGACACCCGTGCGTGACACCAAGAACTCGGGTTACCCGCGGTACTCCACCCTGTACCCCGGAGACAAATACGTCGACTGGATCGGCATGTCCGGATACAGCTATGGGGGCACCGGCCCAACCTCCTACGACGCGACCTACGGCTATACCTTCAACGAGTTGAAAGCATTGAGTTCAAAGCCGATCTTCGTTGCCGAGACGGGAGCGGCCGAGGCCGTCACCATGCCGGGAGCGAGCGGAACCAAAACCTTCGCGAGCAAGACTGACTATGCGGCGAAGAAGGCGAACTGGGCGACCCAGACTCTTGCGAACTTCCGAGCCGACAGCCAGCTCGTTGGCTTCGCCGTGTTCGACAACTACGTGGCCAACGTGCACAAGGTCAGCGATCCCACCACCGGCACGAGTCATCTGACAGAGACGGACTGGCGGTGGAATTCCTCACCCGAGGCCGCGGCGGCCTTCCGTGCGGCGGTGGCCTCGCCGGATTACCGCGGCGGCGTCATGCCCGCCACCGCGCCGCCTGGTATTGCTCCGCAACCGGGGATTCCCTGGCCGGTGGTACCCGTAGCGCCGACCCAGACACCGACACCCACGGCCACGCCGACGCCGACACCGACGCCGACACCGACGCCAAGCGGGTCCCCAACGAGCCGTCCGACACCCACGTCGTCTGCGCCGACCACCGCCCCCGCACGTCCGACCAGCGCGTCGCCCTCGGCAACGACGCATTCGACGAGTTCGACGCCCGCTGGGACTGGGTCCCGCCCGCCCAGTTCGGCCGCCCCGACGCCGTCCCCGACCGCACCGGCAGGAGGCTGACATGGCTGCCAAGTTCTGGCACCGTCGCGGATCCCGCAGGACGAACGCCATCGTCGGCGCCTCGCTCGCCGGCATCGGCGCGTTGATCTACTTCTCCCCTGCGGGCAGCCACGCGCCGTTCCTGCCCGACAAGATCGTGCACAAGGTCGAGCAGATGCCCCGTAAGCCTCAGCCCACGCAAGCGAGTAAACACAAGACCGTGACCGTCACCAGGGTCAAGGTCCAGCGGCCGCCGTCACGTACTCGTACCGTCAAGGTGGCGGTTCCGGACAAGAAGTACGTCTACCGCAACGGATCTCCTGCGGGGGCACCAACAGGTATCGCCGGATGCTCCTCTTTCCAATCACAACAGCAGGCGCAGACGGTCTATCTCGCCGACCTGTCGGACCCCTTCGCGCTGGACGGTCCGGCCGGCCCGCACAACGGCGATGGCATCGCCTGCTCCTCGCTCGCGGTGGACCCCTCCAAGCCCAAATCGACACCGGTGGATCCCTACGTCTGGCCGTCACCGAATCCGCCAGGCAAGCACGCATTGATCAATCCGGCGAAGAAGTACTTCGGCCTGGCCGCGGACGGCTTGCCCAGCAATTCGACGCTGTTCGACTCCCTCGACGGCGCCGCGGGCAAGGCCCCGAGCCTCGTGCAATGGTCGGAGAACTTCGACAGCGCCTTTCCGTTCGCAAAGATAGCGACTGCCTGGCGGCGCAATGCCCTGCCGGTGATCACGTGGACGTCGAGCCCCAGCGACCTGAGCTCCCCCGACCTCAGCCGCTACTCCTTGGCCAATATCGCAGCGGGCAGGTTCGATGCCTACCTGCGGTCCTGGGGTGCGGGCGTGGCCGCCCAGAAACTTCCGGTGGTCATCCGCCTGGACCAGGAGATGAACGGTAACTGGTACATCTGGGGAGCCGGTTTCCAGGGCAACGGGATCCGCAATACACCCGCGGATTACGTCGCTGCGTGGCGGCATGTCTGGAACATCTTCAACAGCATCGGCGCAAACTCCTACGCGATCTGGGCCTTCACGCCGTCACGCGTTGACACGCTGCGCGCCGATGGGGTTGGCAGCAGCACCGGATTCACGACCGTCCAGCAGGACTACCCCGGTGATCAGTACGTCGACTGGGTCGGCATGTCCGGGTTCCAGTACCAGCCGTCGGAGAACGCCGGATACTGGACCACCTTCGGCCGAACCTTGGGACAGCTCAAGGCCTTGACCGGCAAGCCGATCTACGTTGCCGAGGCCGGTGCCGCGCAGTCCATCCTCGGCGCCGACCGAACTGCCGTGAAGGCTGAATGGACGAGGCAGACGCTCTCCGGCCTGGCGGCGGACCCCCGGGTGGTCGGCGTCACCTGGTACGACAACAATGAGGTCGGCAGGCACACCGTCAACGGCAAAGCCGTGGAGACCGACTGGACGTTCACGTCCTCGATCGCCGCCCAAGCGGCCTTCCGCGCAGGAGTAGCCGATGCGCGCTACAGCGCGGGCGTGATGCCGCCCTACCTGACCGGCCAGTAGGTCTACCCGCTTTTGGCGTGGAGTCCGTGATAGCCCGGACTCCACGCCAAAAGTAGACCTCAACGGTTGCGGGGACGCGGGGCAGAATGGAGTAATGACACATTCCTACGTTGAGCGCGAGCTGAAGTTCGATGTAGCAGCTGACTTCGTGGTACCCGATGTCAGCGCCCTGCTCCCGGCCGGCGGCTGCCTGGAGCGGAGTGTCGAGCAGCTACGTAGCGACTACTTCGACACGGCCGATCATGCATTGCTGCGGGCCAAGATGACGCTTCGGCGGCGCACCGGCACCACCGACACCGGGTGGCAATTGAAGGTCCCGCAGAAACCGTTCCGCGAAGAGATCCGGCTGTCCCTAGACGGCGATGGCGGCGACGGCGTACCGGACGAAGGCGTACCTGACGAACTTCGGGACCTGCTGCTCGGGGCTGTACGCCGGCAGCCATTGGTGCAGGTGGCCAGTGTGGTCACAGACCGTTCGGTGCAGCGGTTGTTGGACGCAGAGGGCCGCCAGCTGGCCGAGATAGACGACGACAGGGTGCACGCCTCGGCCGCCGGTGAGGCAGCCACCGCGAGCAGCTGGCGAGAGGTGGAGGTAGAGCTGGCGGACGTGGAGGTCCAGCTGCTGGATGCCCTGGCCAAGCGACTCCGCCGCGCGGGTGCCCGCCCGGCGAACAGTTCGTCCAAGCTCGCCCGGGCCCTACCCGCGGATCGGATCGAACCCGTCACGCGCAGGCGCAGGCTTCGAGCAGGTGATGTGGTCTCGGCCTACATCGCAGAGCAGCAACGGGTGATCCTCGCCGGAGACCTCGCACTGCGCCGCGGTGATGACAGCGTCATTCACAAGACCCGGGTCGCGACCCGCCGGCTGCGTAGCACCCTGCGCTGCTTCAGCCCGCTGTTCCACACCGGCCGTGCGCAGTCGCTCGACTCGGAGTTGCGCTGGTTCGCCGGTCTGCTCGGTGAGGTGCGCGACCGGCAGGTACTTGCCAAGCGCCTGGACGGCATGGCGCAAGCACTCCCGGACACTCTCACACTCGGCCCGGTCCGCGCGCGTATCGACACCGAGCTTCGCCAGGAGCAGACCGAGCATTGGAACACCTTGCGGGCCGAACTCAACGGAGACCGGTATCTCACGCTCCTTCAGGACCTGGCCGATTGGGTCGAGCAACCGCCTGCGACCAGCAAGGCACACAGCCGGGCCAAGCTCATCGCAAAGCTGGTCCGACGGGCCGAACGCAAGGTTGCACGCCGGCTGCGGCGTGCCAACACCACCGGTGACGTCCACCAGCTGCACGGCGCCCGCAAGGCCGCCAAGCGGGCTCGCTATGCGGCTGAGGCAGCTGAACCGGTCATCGGCGGCGGCGCCTCGGCCAGGCAGGCAAAGCGGTACCAGAAGCTGCAGGATCTTCTGGGCGAACACCAGGACAGCCTGATCAGCGCCAGTGTTCTTCGACGGCTGGGGGCGGCAGCAGGTGTAACGGACGGTGAGAACGGCTTCGCGTTCGGAATACTGTACGAACGCGAAGCCGAGAATGCCCGAGCTGCTCGCGAGAAGGCACGCCGAAAGGCGAAGAAGTACAGCTAGCAGTCAGAGATTTCCTCGACGCTCTTGTTCCCGCTCGATGGCCTGGAACAGGGCCTGAAAATTGCCCTTGCCGAAGCCAAGAGACCCATGGCGCTCGATGAACTCGAAGAACACCGTAGGCCGATCGCCAAGGGGTTTGGTGAATATCTGCAAGAGGTAACCGTCTTCATCCCGATCGACCAGAATGCCTCGTCGCTGAAGTTCCTCGATCGGAACCCGAACCTCGCCGATACGTTCGCGCAACTCGGGATCCTCGTAGTAGGAGTCAGGCGTGCTCAGGAACCGGACGCCGTTTGCGGTCAAGGCGTCAACGGTTCGCAGGATGTCATTGGTGGCCAGCGCCAGATGCTGAGCGCCAGGCCCGCGGTAGAACTCCAGGTATTCATCGATCTGGGACCTTTTCTTGCCCGCGGCCGGCTCGTTCAGCGGGAACTTCACCCGATGGTTACCGCTCGAGACGACCTTGCTCATCAGCGCTGAATACTCCGTGGCGATATCCTCGCCGATGAATTCAGCCATATTCGTGAAGCCCATAATTCGGTTGTAGAAGTCGACCCATTCATCCATCTTCCCCAGCTCGACATTGCCCACTACGTGGTCCAACGCCTGGAAAAGCCGCTTGGGCGAGGCCGCTGGCGTGGCGATGTCCGATGAACGCGCCACGTAGCCCGGCAGATAGGGCCCGCCGTATCGCGAGCGTTCGATCAGCGTGTGCCGGGTATCGCCGTAAGCGGCGATGGATGCCATGCGGACGGTGCCGTGCTCATCGGAGCAGTCCCGCGGCTCCTCGAGAATGATCGCGCCCTGTGCCCGAGCGTGGGCGATGCACTTGTCGACATCGGGTACCTCGAGCGCAATGTCGCTGACGCCATCGCCATGCTTCTGGTGATGTGCGATCAGGCTGCTGGACGGGTCCACGGCGCCGTTGATGACAAAGCGGACACCACCACTGCGCAGAACGTAGGAGACCCGGTCCCGGTTTCCGGTTTCCGGCCCCGAATACGCCACCAACTCCATGCCGTAGACGGCTTGGTAGAAGTGGGCCGTCTGGGTGGCGTTGCCGACGATCCAGACGATCGCGTCCCAGCCGGTGACCGGGAACGGATCGGCCAGCGCGTCGTAATCCACCAAACCGACCAACTGCCTGAGTTGCTCAAGACTGAGCTTCGCCAGCTTCTCGTCGCTGGTGAGCGTCTGCTCGAAGGTCATCGAATCCTCCCATCACACCGTCCTTGAGCACAGTGAAACTCGCTCCTGCCAACTACACAACAGCGCTAGCCAATGCTGGCCGTGTGGTACATCAACGCTGCAGATCGGCACCGATAACTAGACGATATGCTCACCAAATCTGTCCCCGTGTGAATCGAGCCCGCGATGCCGTCCCGGACCTTCGAACTCGACAATCTCGACATCAGCCTGCTCACGGCGATGCTGGAAAACCCGCGGGCCGGCGAGTTGGAGCTGTCCCGTCTGATCAGCGTCGCCCGGGCGACGGTGCATGCGCGGCTGAAAAGGATGGAGGAGGCGGGCGTGATTACCGGCTACGGGCCTGATCTCGACCTCGCCGCGGCCGGTTACGCGGTCACCGCCTTCGTCACCCTCGAGATCGCCCAGGGCGCTCTTGCCGATACGGCCAGCGCGCTGCTGTCGGTACCAGGGGTGCTCGAGGCCTATGCGACGACGGGCCCCGGCGATGTGCTCTGCAAGGTGGCCGCTAAATCGCATCTGGCGCTTCAGCAAACCTTGCTGCAGCTGAGCAGCCTGCCGATGGTCGTCCGCTCGACCAGCATCGTCGCACTGTCCGTCGTCGTGGCACCCCGCAGCCTGGCGCTGCTCTCGGCAGAGACGACACTCAGCTCGGCACGTGCTCCGAGCCATCGGTGATCGACGTCGAACTAGCGAGCCTCCAGGAACCTCAGAACCGCCAGCACGCGGCGATGGTCGGTCTCGCTCTCGGGTAGATCCAGCTTGGTCAGGATGCTGCGAACATGCTTTTCGACCGTGCCCTCTGAGACGAAGAGCCGACGCGCAATGCCCGCATTCGACCCGCCTTCGGCCATCAATGCCAGCACTTCCCGCTCCCGGGGTGACAACGCATCGAGCGGATCACGACGGCGGCGGGCCTTCACGAGCTCCTGTACCAGCGAGGGATCCACGACCGATGCGCCCGCGGCGATCCGCTCGACTGTCTCGATGAAGTGCGCGACATCGGTGATGCGACTCTTCAGCAGGTAACCCAGGCGCTCGCCACCGGCCAGCAGTTCCATGGCCTCGTCCACCTCGACGTGGGCCGACAGCACGATGATCGCGGTTTCCGGCAGCTCGTCGCGAATCACTCTCGCCGCGTTCAGGCCCTCATTGGTCTGGCGCGGTGGCATCCGGATATCGACGATTGCCAGGTCCGGCCTGGTAGCACGAACCAGCGCGAGCAGTTCGACGCCATCCCCCGCCTGGCCAACGACCTCCAAGCCCGATGCGTCGAGCAAGCTGGCCAGGCCCTCGCGCAGCAGGACGTCGTCATCAGCGAGCACCACCCGCGTCGGCATACCTCCAGTATCGACCATCAGACCAGCCGGCTGTGAAAGCCGACCGTAAAGGGACAAAGGCAGCACCAATACCTGCTAGCGGGTATTGCCACGGTAGCGCTGGCAAGGTCTCTGCATGGTCGCTCGCACGGGCGACGCGTCCGGCCCGCACGGGCAGGCTCGACAGTAACAAGCCGCGAGGATGACAGGAGCGCTCCGTGCATCGACACAGCGAAATCGACACCGCGCAAGGCTTGCCTCCTGAAGAGGATGGCTGGACGGCGATCGTCCTTCGCACTCCCAGTGTCACCGACGAGACTCGCGCGCTGCGTAACCGTGCATGGGGCGAAGAGCTGCAAGCCGCCGGTTGCGCCGAGCGCGGTCTCGGCGAACAAAGCGTCCAGCACTTACGTCAGGCATTGACGTACTACGACGAACTCGGCTCCTCACGCGACAGCGCTCGTGTCCGCTTGGCACTGCGCGGCCTGGGTGTCCGGGTAAGGCACTGGACGCGCGAACAGCGCACGACGTCGGGCTGGCAGAGCCTGACGGCGACCGAGAAACAGATCTCCGAGCTGGTCGCGCTAGGTATGACCAATCGCGAGGTCGCGGCCGAGATGTTCATCAGCTTGCACACCGTCGGATTCCACTTACGGCAAGTCTTCCGCAAGCTCGACGTTCGCTCACGGGTCGAACTCACCCGCGTGGCCATCGAACAAGAGCGATCACCCAAGAGCGCTTGAACACCGGCCGTAATGGGACTGCGCCCGTCCGGGCTTGACAGCCACCTATGCGACACCATGCAGGAAAGGAACCGTGGATGTTCACCATCTTGTACACCGGGCTGGCGATCATCGCAGCGGGTACCACCTACTCGGTACTAACGAGGTACCGGCGCATCCGCCTCGGGTCGCGTTTTGACATGGTTCAAGCGTTCGGCCCGAAGGAGTTCGCGGAATTCGACGCGCAGCTTGAAGCGATCGCGCGTGAGGAACTCCGCCGCCTCGAGGACGAACTGGTCCAGTACCTGGCTGGTCAAGCCGGACACGTCGTGGTCATCTCACGGGGGCGCCACGGCATCACGCTCGAGCTCTCGGATGGCCGTCGCCTTTCCGTGCGGGGCGTCAGCCATCGCACCGTCGAACTGCTGAACCGCTGCGCTCAGTCCGACGTGCTCCGTCCTGAAAGCTTTGACCGGGATGCCGTGTTGCACCGGCTGCTGCTTCGCGGACTCGCCGGCGCCGAGATCGAGATCTCCGCGCGCAATATCGCGCTAACGGCCGACCGGACCGACCGCTAGCAAACTCGCGGCCGACCCTCTGCCCGCGCTGCTTTGCGCGGGCGTAGTCCACTCCCGGCATGTGCCGCGGGTGGACCTTTGCCATGCCCGGCCTGGCGCCGCGTATGTCCCCGAGTCCTTGGCGCGCACCAAGGTCGGACGCACGAGTGGATCGTGCCGATCAGCTATGGCCAAACGGCCCTACCACGCGCGCTCGGGAATGAGCTCGAGGAATGGTGGTACGGCCCGCAGTGCGGCCCGCACGCACGATCCCCAGGCCTGCCCCAGGCGGTCAGCGGATTCGGCCGCGCGAAGGACAACGAGGGCGCCCAAAGTCAGTCTGACGGCCCCAGGTTGGCTGCCGTGAAGCTCAGCGATGCTCCAGAGCCCGAGAGGGTCGACGGCCGCCGGAGGTACACCGGCCTTTGTCAGCGCGAATCCCACGATGCTGTCGGCCGGTGCCGGGCAGTCGTAGAAGCGCTCGCTCCGTGAAGTGGCCGAGCCAGCGCGTCTGCTCGAACAGTAATCTGCTCCGCGGTCCGCGACGCAGGCTTCCAATAGGTCCAACGCGTCAACGATGTCGATCATTTCTGCGCTCATTAGCGTCACTTTCCTGACGGAGACTTACCGACAAGCATGCCGTCCGCACCGGGGCCCGGACATCACACATTCGGGTAGACCCGCTGGCGACAACGCCTCACCGCGCGCGGTCAACGGCAAGCGCCAGATTTCAGGTGCCGGTGGCCGCGCTGCGGCATACCTGCCAGCACCAACGCAGAAATCCCTGCCAGCCACGTGGCAAACGACCGCTGGCCGGGATGCCCCGGCAGGGTCTGGCGGGGATGCTGTTCTCAGGCTGTACCGGTGTCTGGGAGTTGCAACCGATGTCTGGGAGCCCCGTACCGGTGAGTAGAGCCGAGGCAGGAAGGATGCGTGAGTGGGATGAACGATCACGACGAGCTGACAGCTGAGCAAGCGAGCCGGATGACGGTCACCGCCGTCGCCGCTGATCTGGAGTACTGGGCCCGCCTCGCCTCGGTCAACGGCCGAGTGGGCCTGAACGATCTGACGCGTGCCCTCGACGTAATCCGCGAGGCCGGCGGGCTCTAGCCCGCCGTGCACGGTGTCGGCCCTAGTGGCGGGCATAGTGCGGGATGACGCCCAGTCAGCGTGCTTGGCCGAGTATGCGGCCGATACGCCCCGCTGACAGCTCCGACTTCGCCAGGAATCCGGCGGCAGAGCTCTCGGCGATCAGGTCGGTGTAATCGGCTTCGTCCCGTGTAGAGATCATGATCACTTCGGACTGGCCGCCCTGCTCCTCCGCCGCGAGGAGCCTGGCAACGTCAAAGCCGCTTTCCTTGCCGAGCGTGATATCCACGAGGATGACGTCCGGCCGTAACAGCCTGGCCTGCCGCACTGCTTGCGCGGCACTCGAGGCGACTCCGACGACCGCGACGCCCTCTTGCTGAAGCAGAACGCTTGCCGCCTCGAGAAACGCGTGACTGTCATCGACCAGCAGGCACCGCAGAGGCATTGGATCATGCTCGCAGAGATGCGGCGTGATTGCCTTGCAGCTAGCAGGAATTCTGTTAAGCGACGTCCAACCCGGATCAACGACCCTCCCGGACCAGCCGCCAGCAGACTGCGAGACGAGCCCGAGTTGCTCAAGTCTGAGGTCGCGATAAGAGCTCAGGGTATTCCCGCACTCGACGTGATCAAGCTAACCGGAGGGAGTCTCCGTTTGTCCGATAGCGTGGAAGCCGGTCCCGCCGTCGCGGCGTAATCGCAGCGCTGGCACCAACCGGCCGCTCATGCGTAGAGGAAAACGATGCATCCATTGACATTCAAGGGTCCATTGGCCGGCCGCTACCCCGCCGTAGCAGCCATGGTCTTGCTGGCCCTGATTCCCTTCCTTGCTCTCTCAGCGGCACTCCAGCCGCTCACTCCGATCATCTCCGCGCAGTTGCACATGAGTGCGCAAACCTTCAGCTTGAGTTCGGGGCTGGGCAACGCCGCCTATGCCTTGGGCACCGTGCTCGCGGTGCAGTTCGCCCAGCACCTGCCGCAGCGTCGGATGCTGCTGGCCTACGGGGTGGTGCTCGTGATCGGCTCGGTCATTACCGCGTCCGCGCAGGACGCGGGCATGTACTTCACCGGCCACATCCTGCAGGGCATTGCGACGAGCATGCTGCTGATCGCCGCGGTGCCGCCGCTGGCCATCGGTTTCCCGCAGAACAAGCTGCGCACGACGGCCGTGATCATGAATATGTGCATCTTCGGCGCAGTGGCGCTCGGCCCGTTCCTCGGCGGGGTGCAGGCTGGGTCGGGCTCGTGGCGTCCCCTGTTCTGGGTAGTCGCCGGAATCTCCGCTCTGGCGCTGATCTTCGCCGTGCTGACCTTCGACGACGCACCGCCCGTCAACCCGGACTCACCGCGTGACCTCACCGCGATCGCCATGGCTGCGATCGGTTGCGTGGCGGCCTTCGTCGGCACCGCCGAGCTGACGAGTCACCGCTTGCTGAGCGTTGGCGTGCTCGCCCCGCTGCTCGGTGGACTCGCTGTCATCGTCGCGCTGATCGTCTACCAATTCCGGGCCGCGGAGCCGCTGCTCCAGGTTCGGTCGATGCTCACCAGCTCGATCCCGATCGCCGGCATCATGGTGGCGCTCTTCGCCGCGGCGGCGTCGGTATCGGTCACCGTCCTCACGGCCGCCACGCTCTCGGAGCGCTACAGCGCGGCGCATGTCGGCCTGCTGTTCCTCCCCGAGCTGGCAGGTGCCGTGATCTCGGCGATCGCGTTCGGTGCAGTGATCACCCGGCGCGAGCTGCACTATCTTCCACTGGCGGGCATGTTCTTCCTGGTCGTGGGCATCGTGCTCTTCCGGATCGAGGTGCCCGCCAGCCAGCCGCTCGCCCTGGCCGGCTCGGCCGTCACGGGTCTCGGCCTCGGCGCGACCGTCGCCCCGGCGCTCTTCGTTGCCGGCTTCTCGCTGCCCGCAGCCAGCCTGCAGCGAGTCTTCGCCATCGTCGAACTCCTGCGGGCGGTCGCCGCGTTCATGATCGCGCCGATCTTTGTTCACTTCGCGGCAGGCGCTTCGGGTGGTCTGGACGCCGGAACCGGCAAAGCGCTGTGGGTGGGGCTCGGCCTAGCGATCGTCGGCGCAGGACTAGGTGTCGCCGTATACGCGCTCTCTGGAGCGCGCCCGCAAAAGCCGGACATCGAGGGCTTCCTCGCGGGTCCAGACTCGGCTTGGCCGTCACCACCGCTATTCGCCAAGCTCCGACCGACACCAGTCGTGGAGAGTTCGTCCGTCCTGGAGCCGGTGGGCTGACATGACCGGGACTGTGGTGTTCGGATACGACGGTTCTGAGCTTGCGGCATTCGCGATCAAGCACGCGGCCACTCAGCTCGCGACGCCGCGTGATGCGCTGGTGGTCTGCGTCTGGCAACCGGCCGATGTCGGGTTCACACCTGTCGGGGGCCAGCATTTTGACGCAGACCGGGCGACAGAAGTCCGCGACGCAGCCGAAGAGACTGCGGCCCGCGGAGCGGAGTTGGCTGCGGGGGAAGGCTTCTCCGCGCGTGGGCTGGCGGTCGAGGCCTCGCCGATCTGGCGTGGGATCATCACCGCGGCTGAGGACGAAGGAGCGAGCCTGATCGTGCTAGGCGCGCACCGCCACGGCCCGGTCGGACGTCTACTCGGCCATGTGACCCCAGCCGTGCTGGCCCACTTCTCATCCAGCGTGCTGGTCGTGCACCAACCCACTTAAAGCGGAGGTCCCCGGATCAACCG
>JAVEES010000180.1 GCA_030840285.1 Pseudonocardiales bacterium | reverse complement strand
ATCGGCACCCTGAGCACGCAGGTGGGCCGGTTGAGCTTCGCAGCGACCGACGTCGGGCTGGTCGCAGTCTCCTGGGGCAGCCCGGACGAGCTGGTTCGCGACCTCGACGGCCGCACCGCTCAGGCGGACCTCGTCGGCTCCGCTCAGGCGGACGTCGTCGGCTCCGCTCAGGCGGACGTCGTCGGCTCCGCTCAGGCGGACGTCGTCGGCGACGTCGGTACGGCAGAGGACATCGCGGCGCTCGCCCACCGCGAACTCCTCGAGTACTTCACCGGCCGGCGGCGGAGCTTCGAGGTGCCGGTGGACTGGCGACTTAGCAGAAGCAAGAACCAGCGAGCCGTGCTCGGCTCCCTGCACCAGACGGTCGGCTTCGGCGAGTCGATCACCTACGGCGAGCTTGCCGCACGCAGCGGGACGGGGATACCCGCGCGCGGCATCGGCGCCATCATGGCGGGCAATCCGGTCCCGATCGTCGTTGCGTGCCACCGGGTGGTGGCAGCCGGTGGCCTCGGTGGGTTCAGCGGTGGGGTCCGTCCGGACCGTGCCGACGAGGTCCGTCCGGGCTCCAGCCCGTATGGCTTGGAGACCAAGCGCTGGCTGCTCAGGTTCGAAGGCGTGCTGCCACCGACGCTGGGCTGGGATCCCGACGCGCCGCTGGATCTCGAGGCACGGCCGGATCTCGAGGCACGGCCGGATCTCGAGGCACGGCTGAGTCCCGCCGCGCGGCTGGATCTCGACGAGCACCGTCCGTAATCCGGCTGACCGCGCCGTCCGTCGCACGGCATCATTGTCGGGGTGCCCACCGTCTCAACCGTTCACGCATCCCGCCGAGTGCCTGCCAGAACTCTGAACCGGGCCTGGTGGGTTGCGGGCATTACCTTCCTGGCTCTGATCGCATCCGCAGCGTTCCGCTCGTCCACCGGCGTGTTGATCGAACCGCTGGAACGGGAATTCGGCTGGACGCGCTCCGTCACCTCGTTCGCGATCACGGTCAATCTCGTCATCTACGGCCTCACCGCACCGTTTGCCGCCGCGTTGATGCAGCGCTTCGGCATCAAGCGGATCGTGGCACTGTCACTGAGCCTGGTCACGGTGGGCTGCTTGGCCACGATCGTCATGCGTGAGTCCTGGCAATTGGTTCTTGCCTGGGGTTTCGCCATCGGAATCGGCACCGGCTCGATGGCGCTGGTCTTCGGCGCGATCATCGCCAATCGGTGGTTCGTGACCAAGCGCGGGCTGGTTACCGGGATCTTCTCGGCGGCGTCCTCGACCGGCCAACTCGTGTTCCTGCCGCTGATGGCCCAGATGATCGCACGCCACGGCTGGCGTACCGCGGTGGCTGTGGTCGCGGGGTTCTCGCTGCTGCTGGTCCCGCTGGTGATCTGGCTGCTGGCCGACAGCCCGGCGCGGGCGGGAACTGTTCCCTACGGTGCCGGACCGGACTACCAGGCACCGTTGCCGGCCGCCGCCTCGGACAAACCGGCACGGCTCGCGATTCGAACCCTGATGGACGCTTCGCGTAGCTGGACGTTCTGGGTCCTCATGCTCACGTTCTTCATCTGTGGCTGGTCGACGAACGGCCTGATCGGCTCACACTTCATACCGGCCGCCCATGATCACGGAATGCCACCGACCACGGCCGCGAACCTGCTGGCCCTGATCGGGATCTTCGACATTGTCGGCACCGTGGGATCGGGATGGCTGACCGACCGGATGGACCCCCGCAACCTGCTGCTGGCGTACTACGGCCTGCGGGGCCTGTCGCTGCTCATCGTCCCCTCGGTGCTCGGGTCATCGGTCGACCCGCCGCTGTTCCTGTTCATCGTGTTCTACGGACTGGACTGGGTTGCCACCGTGCCACCGACGGTGGCTCTCTGCCGCGAGCATTTCGGCGTGGAACGCTCGGGTGTGGTGTTCGGATGGGTCTTCGCCTCGCACATGATCGGCGCGGGCGTCGCTGCGTCGTTCGCGGGTGCCGTCCGCGCCTCCACCGGCGACTACCGGATCGCGTGGCTGACTGCCGGTGCCCTGTGCGTGGTGGCTGCCCTGATGTTTTTCACGATCCGTGAAAGAGGTGAATTCGCGCCTGCGGCCAGCAAGATCATCGATGACGTCCCAGCTGAGGGAGTAACCGCGTGACCACGCCGGCCGACGGATCTGTTCGCACCGCAGCACAGCGGCTTCGGTGGTTTCGCAGCCCGACACCATCGGGTGGCAGGAGCTTCACAGACGGCGTTCTCAACACGTGCTTCAACGCAGCAGACCGCCAGGTCGCTGTGGGCAGGGCGGATGCGGTCGCACTGTCGGGGCCGTCGGTGGCGGACGGCCACTGCGTTGACCTCACCTTCGCCGAGCTGACGGCGCAGGCGGCCAAGCTCGCCGGAATCTTGCGCGCGCTGGAGGTGCGGGAAGGTGATCCGGTGCTGCTCAAGCTGCCCACGAGCGTCGAGCTGGTCATCGCCATGCTCGCGGTGGCGCGGCTCGGCTCGTCCTATGCTATCGACGATTCGCCTTATCTCACTGCCGGTTTCGCCGTCGCGGTGTCCGATGTGGTGCTGCCGATGGCGCCGTTACTGCTTGTCCGCGGTCCGCACCAGAAACCGGCCGGCGATGAGCACCAAAGGCTCGATTACCGGTCTCTGATGAAGTCATCAGCGATTCAGCCGGCCGAATGCGTGGAGGTTCCTGCCACGGCGCCATTGCGGCTGGGGCGGCAATCCACCGGTAACTACCTTCCGCTGTGCGACAACGGCGCTCATGCCGTTGCACTGGCCCAGGTCGGCGCCGGGTTGGAGCTCAGCACGGCCGACCTCGATCCCGGCACAGGCCACCCATGCCTGGCCTATGCTCCCTTGCTGGTCGGGTGCGCTTCGGTGCTGCCCTGAGGCGGATTCTGCGCAGCCAGCGGTAGCCCTGCATGGAGCTCAGATATCCGCATGGGCGGCCAGAATTCTCAGCGTGGCCCGGTACCGCCAAGCCTCCCGCAACCACTCGTCGATCTCAGCGACCTTCGTGCGCGAGTGCCGGATGCTCGTCCAACCCTGCCGGCCCCAGGCCCCGGCACACGGTTCGGCCGAGGCGAGTACGGCAAGAGCCTCCGCCTGCTGTTCTACGGTGAGGCGGAGGTTCACCGTCTCGTCATCGAGCGTGGCGAACGTCTTGCCGCCGACCTTGAACGCCTCGCGACCGAAGTGCGGCGCGCTGGTCACGTCCGGCAGGGCCAGTGCAAGGTCTCGGACCCGCGTTGTCGTCGTCATGCCGAGATCATCGGCCGAGGGTCTGACAAGGAAGGCGAATGCGGTTCGGACTGAGCTGCTGGCCGAACCTCGGACTGAGCTATTGGCTGAGCTATTGGCTGAGCTGGCCCTCGCCGCTGCTTTGAGCGAGACGGTCGCTGAACTGCTCGGCGACCGCCCCGCTACGCATCTCCGCGAGAGACACAGCCGGGAGGCCTTCCGGATTCTCCCCCGTACCCCCGAACGACCTCCCGACAGCCAAGTGTAAAGCTTTCGTAAGGTTTTAGGAATAGCCGCGCCCGGCTTTTGCGCGGCGCCACCATTCGAGTGGTGATGCTGCGGTGGCGCTATGACGCCACGACAGCATCACAACTGGGCGCGGTGTCCGAGGACCGGCGCCATTCGTCAGAGGCGTAACTCCTGTGTTACGGTTGGCGGGAAATCAAGGAGACACAATGAGTCAACGCAGCGCGTTCTGGGACGATCACCAGGCGGCGATGTCGGACCCTGAGTACCGACACCACTTCATCCTGGAGTCGCGTCGCATCGCGGTTATCGACATGATCATCAACGCGTTGGACGAGATCCGGCAGCAGCAGGGCCTGTCTAAGGCCGAGCTGGCCCGAGCGATCGAGCGTGACCCTGCCGCAGTGCGCCGACTGCTGACGGCCCAGCAGGTGAACCCGTCCTTCGGCATGGTGACCGACATGGCAGCGGCCCTGGGCTACGAGGTTGTGCTGAAGCCAATGAGCACGCCCGACAAAGAGGCCGTCACCCGACCGCTGCGAGAACTAGCGTCCGTGTAGGCCAGTGAGCGCTGGGCTCGCTTGAGATACTCATCGCGCAGGTCGCGCACCGCTCCGTATACCTTGTCAGGCATCTCGGTCCGGAACGGCTTGGCGGCGCCGTCGAGGATGACAAGCAGCGGGCCACGCGGGTTGCCCTTGCCGTCGAGGGCCTTGGTGTCCAGGACGCAGAACAGTCGGTAGTGAGTGCGATTGGGTGTGCCATCAACGCGCGCCTCGTAGATTCCGGACATACCGCCGCTCATCGCTTCCCATTTCCCCCCGCCGACGAACTTGTGCGAGGGTGCCTGTGCAACCGCGATGACGACAGCTCGGAAGCGTGCGGCCACGGTGGCGGGTAGCCCGTCGAAGAATTCCTGACCAGGGATCGTCTCGTCGGCGTCATCCGCCTTGTGTCGCTTTAAGTACGCGATGTCGTACGGGTCGTTGGGACCCGGTCCGACCACGGGCGCTGGCCCGCTCTTACGGGCTCGCTTCCTACTCGACACCGCGCCACCGTAACGACCATGGGTGACAGGACGCTTATTTCAGGAGTTGGCGCGCGATGACCATGCGGTTTATCTGGTTGGTTCCCTCATAGATCTGGGTGATCTTGGCGTCGCGCATCATCCGCTCGACCGGGAAGTCACGGGTATAGCCATAACCACCGAACAGCTGAACCGCGTCCGTCGTCACCTTCATCGCGACGTCTGAGGCGAAAGCCTTCGCGGAGGCGGAGTACCAGGTCAGTCCCGGCTCGCCTCGCTCGGCCTTGGCAGCGGCGGCATAGATGAGCTGCCGCGCCGCTTCCGTCTGCATCACCATGTCGGCGAGCATGAACTGGAGTCCCTGAAAATCAGCGATTCGCGATCCGAATTGCTTTCGCTGCTTCATGTAGACGATCGATGCGTCAATCGCGCCCTGAGCCAGGCCGAGCGCCTGCGCACCGATCGTCAGCCGGGTGTGGTCCAGCGTCGCCAGCGCTGTCTTGAAGCCGGAGCCCGGCTCGCCGATGATCCGGCTCGCGGGGATCGCGCAGTCCTCGAAATAGATCTCACAAGTCGGCGAGCCCTTGATGCCGAGCTTGCGCTCCTTCGGGCCGACCGAGAACCCCGGATCGTCCTTGTGGACGACGAAGGCCGAGATGCCCCGCGATCCGGCACCGGGCTCGGTGACCGCCATGACCGTGTAGTAGGAGGACACGCCGGCATTGGTGATCCAACACTTGGTGCCGTTGAGCACCCACTGGTCGCCTTCGAGCACCGCCCGGGTGCGCATGGCGGCAGCGTCGGAGCCGGCTTCTCGCTCGGACAGGGCATAGGAGAACATCGCCTCGCCGGCAGCCACCGGGGTCAGAACCTCTTTCTTCAACTCCTCGGATCCCGACAGGATGATCGGCATCGTCCCGAGCTTGTTCACCGCCGGTATCAGCGAGGACGAGGCACACGCCCGGGCAACCTCCTCGATGACGATGGCGGTGGCGAGCGAATCAGCCCCGAGGCCGCCGTAGGCCTCCGGGATGTGGGTCGCGTGGAACCCCGCCTTGGTCAGGGCCTCCAGGACGTCGTAGGGGAACTCCCCCGACTCGTCGATCTCCGCGGCTCGCGGCGCGATCTTGTCATCGGCCAGCTCCCGAACCGCCTGCCTGAGCATGGAGTGTTCGTCGGTCAGCCGGTAGGTCTCGAAGTCGGGGTTCAGCGCCATAGGGACAGGCTTACTCACCAGTAGCCTGCGATGCAACTTTCCGTCTCCCCGCTTTGGGCGTCTGGAAATACCCTGTGGAGGCCAATTTTGGGGATTTCCAGACGCCCAAAGCGGTTGAGGCGGGCGTGGGGCGGGTTGGGGCTGGCAGATCACAGTGCCGAGCAGGTTAACCTCATTCGGGTGGCACGCCAGCCTGCCTGGCTCGACTTGATTCGGAGATTCGTTCAATGACGCAGCGTCCCCGCCTGTCTGTGATCGGCACCGGCTACCTCGGCGCCACTCACGCGGTATGCATGGTCGAACTGGGTTATGAGGTCATCGGGCTCGATGTGGATGTCAACAAGATCGAGTCGCTGCGGGCCGGCAAGATCCCGTTCTTCGAGCCGGGGCTACCAGAACTGCTGGCCAAGCACATCGACTCCGGCCGACTGACGTTCACGACCGACTACGCCGAGGTGGCCGAATTCGCCGACGTCCACTTCATCTGCGTCGGCACCCCGCAGAAGAAAGGCCAGTACGCCGCGGATCTCAGCTACGTGGAGGCCGCCTTCCGGTCGCTGGCTCCCCACCTGAGCCGACGCGCCCTGGTCGTCGGCAAGTCGACCGTGCCGGCTGGCACCGCGGCCCGGATGGCTCAGCTGCTCACCGACCAGGCACCGCACCC
>JAVEES010000174.1 GCA_030840285.1 Pseudonocardiales bacterium | reverse complement strand
GTCCCCGGGAGCGGTTGAGCTGTTCCCCGGTCGCCGGATCGATAACGCCGACCGCATGCATCTGGTCGGCGAGGTGATTCTCAGCCGGCGCGTAGCCGTAGCCCTTGCGCGTCACGCAGTGCACCAGTACCGGTCCGCCGAACTGGCGAGCAAGGGTCAAGGCGTGTTCCAGTGCGTCCAGGTCGTGACCATCGACCGGTCCGAGGTACTTCAGCCCCAGATCCTCGAACATTCCTTGCGGTGCCAGCAAGTCCTTCACGCCGCGCTTCAGCCCGTGCAGCGCGTCATAGAGCGGTGCCCCCAGTACCGGGGTCCGGCCGAGGGTGCCCTTGACGTTCTTCAGCATCCGCTCGTAGCCCGGGCGCAGCCGCAATCCGGCGAGGTGGTCGGCGAGCCCGCCGATCGTAGGCGAGTAGGACCGTCCGTTGTCGTTCACGACGATGACCACCGGCCTGCCGGAGGCGGCGATGTTGTTCAGCGCGTCCCAGCACATGCCGCCGGTCAGCGCGCCGTCACCGACGACGGCAACCACCGGTCGCCGGTCGCCCCGGACATCGAAGGCCTTGGCGAAACCGTCGGCATAGGACAGCGCCGTGGAGGCGTGCGAGTTCTCTATCCAATCGTGCTCACTCTCGGCACGGCTTGGGTAACCCGACAAGCCGTTCGCCTGACGCAGGGTGTCGAATTCGTCCCGGCGGCCGGTGAGGATCTTGTGCACGTAACTCTGATGCCCGGTATCGAACAGGATCGGTTCGGTCGGTGAGTCGAAGACCCGGTGGACGGCCAGCGTCAGTTCGACCGCGCCCAGATTCGGGCCGAGGTGTCCCCCGGTCTTGGAGACCTGGCGTACCAGGAAGTCGCGGATCTCGGTTGCCAGCAGGACCAACTCCTCCTGGTCGAGGCGGCGCAGATCGGCGGGACAGTTGACCCGACTCAGCACGGAACTCACAACCGACAGCGTAGACGCAACGCCGGTGTCCGAGCCCGCTTCGCCCGATCGAGGTCAGGGCGCGGCGGGACGCAACGTTGCCACGCACTCGACATGATGGGTCATCGGAAATGCGTCAAATGCCTTGAGCTCTGCCATTTCCCAGCCCAGCTGCCGAGCGGTCGCTACGTCACGGGCGAGGGCGGCCGGATCACAGGCCACGTAACAGACCACCCGCGGTTGCAGGGCCAGGATCGCCTCGATGACCGCTCGTCCGGCTCCGGTCCTGGGCGGGTCCAGCACGACTGCCTCGACGCCACCGAGCGAGTCGGCGGCCGCCGCGACCGACTCGGCCGTGACGCCGGCGGCTTGCACCGAGACCCACTCGGTGCCCGCGAGGTTTCGGTGCGCATCTGCCACAGCCGCCCGATCGGCCTCCAGCCCGAGGACGCGGCCACCACCGGACACGGCGTCCGCCAGCACCGCTGTGAACAGGCCGGCGCCTGCGTACAGGTCGAGCACGCGATCGCCGGCTCGTGGCTGTACGCCCGCGAGCACAGCGTCGGTAAATGCCTGGGCCGCTGCTGGATGGGTCTGCCAGAAGCCGCCTGCCGTGACCTCGAAGGACCGGCCGCCAGCGGTATAGCCGAGCGATCCGGGGCCCTGCACGGATGTCTCGACGAGGACCGGCCGCGATCGTCCCCGGCCGCGCTGACGGCTGCCTCGCTGCCCGGCGCGCGGCCGCTCGGGAGCCGTTCGGTAGGCCACGGTGGCTACCTCGCCCGCGTCGTCGACGCTGACCTCCACTTCGTCCTGCCCCGGCCAGCGACGACTCAGCGCGGTCGCATCGCCGACTCCTGGCGCACCGATCGGGCAAGCGCTGATCGGCAGCACCTCGTGAGAGCGATGCACGCGGAGCCCGAGCGTGCCGTCAGCCGCGACCGCATAACGAATCCGCCGTCGCCACCCCAGGCCGGACGGCTCGAGCGGCTGGACGTCGACACTGACCTCGATACCGGCCAGTCGCTGGAACTGCTCGGCGATCACCTGAGCCTTGAGCGTGCGCTGGGCCTCGATCGCCACATGCTGGAAGTCACATCCGCCACAACCGCCGGGGTGAGCGTAGGAACACGGCGCGGTGACCCGCTCGGGGGCGGCCTCGAGGATCTCGACGGCGTCCGCGCGGCAGAACGAGCCCGAGTTGTCCTCGGTGACCTCGACGACCGCACGCTCGCCCGGCAGCGCGTGCCGCACGAAGATCACCCGACCCTCGTGCCGGGCGACGCAATGGCCACCGTGCGCCACCGGGCCGACCTGCACGCTGAGTCGGCTGCCCAGCCAGTTGACCGTCGGTACGTCGGTGTGGTGCTCGCTCACGTCGGGCCACCCTAGTCCGCATCGGCCGGTGAAACTGTGTAGCGTCGCCCGCGTGCACATCGTCGTCATGGGGTGCGGGCGTGTGGGCTCGACCCTCGCCCACCATCTACAACGCCTCGAACACAGCGTGGCTGTGATCGATCAGGATCCCACCGCGTTCCGTCGGCTCGGTGACGGATTCAAGGGAAAGACGATCGCGGGGGTGGGCTTCGACCGCGACACTTTGGTGGACGCCGGAATCGAGGGCGCCGCCGCCTTCGCCGCCGTCTCATCGGGGGACAACTCCAACATCATCGCGGCACGCGTGGCCAGAGAGACCTTCGGCGTCGGCCACGTCGTTGCCCGGATCTATGACCCCAGGCGCGCGGAGGTCTACGAGCGGCTCGGCATCCCCACCATCGCGACGGTGCCCTGGACCGCGAGCCGCTTGCTCAAGAACATCCTCGGCGGCACCATCGATGAGGAGTGGCGAGACCCGACGGGTCAGGTGGTGATGCTGCACGTGGTGCTTGCCGAGTCGTGGGTGGGACACAGGTTGCTCGAATTCGAGGAGTCGACGGGTGCGCGGGTGGCCCTCATCAGCCGATTCGGCCGTGGTGAGCTGCCCGGCCCGCATACCGTGATCCAGGCGGGCGACGAGTTGCATGTGACCGCCACTGACCACCTCACCGACGATGTCCGTGAGGCCGCTGCCGAGGGACCGGTCGGAGGACACCGCTGATGCGAATCGCCATAGCCGGCGCAGGGGCCGTAGGTCGATCGATCGCCCGCGAGCTCATCGCCAACGGCCACGAAGTGCTGCTGATCGACAAGGACGAGCGCAAGGTCAATCAGGAGCGCATTCCCGAGGCTCGCTGGCTGCTTGCCGATGCGTGCGAAGTGTCAAGCCTGGAAGAGGCAAAGCTCGAGGAATGTGAAGTCGTCATCGGCGCGACCGGGGACGACAAGGTCAATCTGGTGGTCTCGCTGCTCGCCAAGACCGAATTCTCGGTTCGCCGCGTCGTCGCGCGGATCAACCATCCCGCCAACGAGTGGCTGTTCACCGAGTCCTGGGGCGTGGATGTCGCGGTGTCCACTCCACGAGTGCTCGCCGCCCTCGTGGAAGAGGCCGT
>JAVEES010000170.1 GCA_030840285.1 Pseudonocardiales bacterium | reverse complement strand
GGCAACCGGCGTCCGGTGGTAAGCGGTTGCGGAATCTGACCGAAGCTGCCGGGGCGTCGACTGCTTGCCCAGGCACCTGGACTGCTTGCCCAGGCAGGGGAAACGGCAGATCATGGGCCCGACGTCCCATGGGCCATGTCGAAGGAGAGAGGGGACGATTCGCGATGACCAGCAGT
The DNA here is from genome assembly GCA_030840285.1 of Pseudonocardiales bacterium. Classification (GTDB taxonomy): domain Bacteria; phylum Actinomycetota; class Actinomycetes; order Mycobacteriales; family Jatrophihabitantaceae; genus Jatrophihabitans_A. The sequence continues at coordinate 6,582 of JAVEES010000170.1, read as the reverse complement.
TCCGCCCTTGATCGCAGTGAATGGGCAGCTCGCCTAGCTGAGGTGACGAAAACGCAGGAGGGACGGACCGTCACCATCGAGGTGCTCGACGAGACCTACGGGGACAACTCGGAGGTGGAGAGACTGCCCTTCAGCTATGCCGACTACGACCACAAGGACGACGTCGTCACCATCGGGGTAGGAGGTAACTCGATGCGTTATCCCGTGGTGCTGCGCCATCTCATCCGGCACCCGATTGAGGTAGACGTCGTAGGGCAGGCGATTCGCGTCGTCGACCAGGAAGGAACCACCACGCTGCTGAGCTTCTTCGCCACGGATGCCTGAGCGGGTTGTCGGCCGACCGCTGATCGTGGTCGACGCCGCCAACGTGGTGGGTGCCCGGCCGGATGGATGGTGGAAGGATCGCGCCGCCGCAACGCGACGGCTTCTTGACGCGCTCGCAGACGCATCGACTGACGAGGCGGCAGTTGACACGCTCGCCGATGTATCGGCTGGCGACCGAGACGTCATCCTCGTTGTCGAAGGCGCCGCCCGTGCCGGGGTGCCGTCCGGTCAGGTCGGTCGGGTGCGAGTGACGCATGCCGAAGGATCCGGTGACGATGCCATCGTCGCGATCGTGCGGGATGCCCGGGCGGCGGATTCAGCGCGACCCGTCACGGTCGTCACCGCCGACCGGGAACTACGAGAACGGGTCCGCGCGGCCGGTGCCGACGTGATGGGGCCAGCGACCCTGTGGTCCCAGCTCGGTCAGCGAAGGTAGGACGCTCCGTTGACGTCGAGGACCGTGCCACTGACCCACTCCGGTGCGTCGGTCGCGAGCCACGCAACTGTCGCGGCGACCTCGTCCGGCGTGGCAACCCGACCGAACGGGCTCTGCGCCCGAACGCCGTCGCCCGCTGGGCTGTCGAGGATCTCGCGTGCCATCTCGGTGTCGACGAATCCGGGGGCCACGGCGGCGGCAAGGATCCCGTGCGGCGCGAGGGCGACCGCGAGCGACTGCGCCAGGGCGTGCAGGGCTGCCTTGCTCGCACCGTAAGCGGGCGTGACCGGTTCGCCGCGGTACGCGCCACGCGAACCGACGCTGATCAAGCGACCACCGGCCGGACCATTCTCGCGGTGCAGCAGATGATCGACAGTCAGCCAGGTGAGATTCGCCGGAGCCATCAGGTTGAGCTCCAGCGTCGCGCGCCAGGCCTGCTGCCACCCGGCGTAATCGGTCCCATCGATGGGGTGCGGGTTGAAGATGCCGGCGTTGTTGACGAGGACGTCGAGGTCTCCCAGCCCGTGCACGACCTCGGCGACGACCCGCTCGCAGGCCTCGGGTGAGGTGAGGTCACCACTCACCACGACGTGCCCAGTGCCGGGCAGCGCGTCCCGTACTCGTTCGGCCGACGTGGTGTCGCGCCCCGCGTGTACCGCGACCCGATGACCGGCCGAGGCCAGCGCGTGCGCCACCGCGGCACCGATGCCGCGGCTCGCACCGGTAACCAAGCTGCAGGTTGTCACAGCCGGGACGCTACCTGGCTTCCGCCGAGGGCTGGCGGGTGGCCAGGATGACAGAGTGCCCGGGGTGACCGGGTGGCCGGGATGACAGAGTGGAGCAATGACGTTCGACGTTGCGGCCATCCGCTCCCACTTCCCCGCGCTGGCCGCGGGTGCGGCGCACTTCGACGGGCCGGGCGGCTCGCAGACGCCGGACGTGGTCGCCCGGGCAGTTCACGACACGCTCGTGTCACCGATCGCGAATCGCGGCTCGGTGACCGTTGCGGAGCAGAACGCGGAGGGGGTTGTCCTCGCGGCGCGGTCGGCAATGGCCGATCTGCTCGGGTCCGATCCGCGCGGCATCGTCTTCGGGCGCAGCATGACCCAGCTGACCTTCGACATCTCACGCGCGCTGGCAAAGACCTGGTCGCCGGGCGATGAGGTGGTGGTCAGCAGGCTCGACCACGACGCCAACGTTCGTCCCTGGGTGATAGCGGCCGAGAACGCCCGGGCGAAGGTGCGGTGGATCGACTTCGACCCTGCTTCCGCCGAACTCACGAGCCGGCACGTCGCGGATCAGCTGACCGATCGGACACGACTGGTCGCGATCACGGGTGCCTCCAACCTGATCGGAACCCGTCCGGACCTCGCCGCTGCGGCCGACCAGGTGCACCGCGCGGGTGCCCTGTTCTACGTGGACGGGGTTCACCTCACCGCGCACAGCACCATCGACGTCACGGCGCTCGGCGCGGACTTCTTCGCGTGCTCTCCGTACAAGTTCTTCGGCCCGCATTGCGGCGTCGTAGCCGCCAGCCCCGATCTGCTGGACAGCCTGCACCCGGACAAGTTGCTGCCCTCCACCGACGCCGTCCCGGAACGCTTCGAACTGGGCACGCTGCCCTACGAACTGCTGGCCGGCACGACTGCGGCGGTCGACTTCATCGCCGGCCTCGCCGATATCGCGGGCACCGCTGATACCGCTGGCGCGGCAGGCGACCGCCGCCAGCGCATCCTCACCTCGATGCGGTCCGTCGACGTGCACGAAGACAGCTTGCGGCAGCGTATCGAGCGCGACCTCGCCGAACTACCGAGCATCACGTTGCACTCCCGTGCCCGCAGCCGGACGCCAACGCTGCTGCTCACCTTTCAGGACGCGGCGGTGCAGGATGCCTACCGGTTCCTCGGCGAGTTGGGCGTCAACGCGCCGGCCGGGACCTTCTACGCCTACGAGCCCGCGCGCCGGCTCGGCCTGGACAGCGGCGGCTTGCGGGTCGGCCTGGCGCCGTATACGTCCGAACAGGACGTGGACCGCCTGCTCGACGGGCTCACCAAGTTCGTCGGCGGCTAGGTCCCCGACCGCCGCAATTCGAGTTCGCCCTGCCCCGATCGGGCTTCCAAGGCCGGGCCCCACGTCCGCGCCCCGCTCGCCGGGAGAGCTCGGTGCAGCTCGTTGCGCGAGCTGATGGCGAGCTTCTTGAAGACCTTTCGCAGGTGGTACTCCACAGTGCGAGGGCTGAGGAAGAGCTTCGCGGCAATATCAGAATTCGAATGCCCGTCCCGGGCGAGCTGCGAGATGTGGGCCTCTTGGGACGTGAGGTGGATGCCCAGCGCGTCTTCCGGTCTGCGGACCCGCTCACCCGTCGCCAGCAGTTCTCGCTCGGCCCGCTCGGCGAATGCCAGCGCGCCCATGGCCCTGAACATCTCCAGGGCCGTCCGGAGCTGGATCCGCGCCTGCATGCGGGTGCCTTCCCTGCGCAGCCACTCGCCGTAGACGAGATGCGCCCGGGCAAGCGCCGTGCTGACCGAGGATCTCGCCAGCCGCTCGATCGCGGTCTGGTAGAGCTGGTCCGCGGCCTGGCCCTCACTGAGCAGCGCGCGCGAGCGAGCCTCGATGCCCAACGCCCAATCCGTGCCGCACAACTGGGTTCGCTGACTGAGCCGCTGGAGAACCGCCTCGCCAGTCTGCCGTTCACCGCAGCGTGCCGCGGCCTCGACCAGCTCAGCCATGGCGCGGTCAGACGCACCCACCTGCCGGTACGTCACCGCGGACTCAGCAGCGGTCAAGGCCTCGCGATAGTTGCCGAGGCTGTTCTCCAGGACTGCCCGCATCTCGTGCGCGAAGGCGACCAACCGGCCCTGGCCTTGGCTAATCTCGTCTTCCAGAAGTTGCCGCGCTTGCGGACCTCGGAACGCGGCGAGCATCAGCTCGGCGCAGCGCAGGCTGACGTTTGCCGGGTCGCTGGCCGCCGGCCCGGCCTGTTCGATCAGATCACTGGCTTCAGCGAAGCCGCCGGCAAGAATCGAGGACTGCGCCAGCATGCCCAGCGAGGGGTGCAGGCCGCCCAATGCACCGGCGCGCAGGGCGGACTCTCGCTGCCTGGTGGCCAACGCCCGCGACGTCCGGTCATCCCAGAGGTCAGAGGCGACGGTGGCGCCCAGTGACAGCCATCGGTTGTCCGCGCGAAGGGACAGTTCGCGAAGTGCTACGCGCAGCGCTGGAACAGCCGAGGGGTAGTCCTCAGCGAATAGGGACGCCAGGCCGTCGAGGAGGAAGTCGACGGCCTGGCGGGTTTTGGGGGCCGCAGCAACGGCAGGTGGGGCGGTTGGTTGGGCAGCGGCCGCGGGAAGCACGGTTCCGACATCAGAGGCCGCGAGCGCAACGGTGCTGTCGCTGTCCACACCGCCGGTCTGCATCGCTGCTTCGAATGCGTCCAAGTAGGTGTCTCTGGCCAGCTCCGCATCGAGGGCTCGCAGCCGCTTTGCTGTCCTCAGCAACACCGCGGGCGCGTCAGGCCCCCCGCGCTGAGCGGCGACGGCTCGGGCAACCAGCTGTTCGAGCTGGGAGCATCCCGGCTCCTCGAGCAGCTGGCAGTCGATGCCCGCCAGCAACGCCAACGCCTGATCCGGTACACCGGCCGCGAGCTTGGCTTGACCCGCGGCGAGCAGGCGCCGGCTGCGGCGGGCGGCGTCCGGCGTCAATGCCGCTGCTCGATCGAGCAGGGCCGCCTTCGCCGCAAAGCCGCCCTTGTCCTGAGCCTGGTATGCCAGCTGCTGCAATGCCGCGGCGAGTTCCTCAGTGGGCACCGAGGTAGCCTCGGCCCGATGCCAGGCATGGCGTTCACCCTCTGACTGCGGGTCAGCCGCGGCGGCGAGGGCTCGATGAACCTGGCGGCGTTCGGTCGGGGTCGCCTCCCCGTAGACGGCCGAGCGCATCGCGGGATGACGGAACCTGACCAGGCCGCCGTCCAAACGGAGGAAGCCGTCGTCCTGACAGCGCACCACCGCCACGGCGGGAATTCCGAGCTGGTCCGCTGCCCGCCAGAGCAGATCGGGCCTGCCGAGCGGCTCGGCAGCTGCCACCAGCAGCAACGTCCGAGCGTCGGCGGGGAGCCGTTCGAGCCGGCTGCTGAACGAACGCGCCATCGGTGCCGGCAAGGGGAACGAGTTGGGCGCCCCATAACCACTGGCTATGTGTGCGGGTCGCAGCGACGTAAGCAGCTCGATGATCTCGACCGGATTGCCTGCTGTCTCTGCCACTATCCTCGCGCGCACCTCCTCGTCGCACGCCCCGGGGATCGCCGTGTCTATGAGCAGCCGAGCCTCTAGCTCGGACAGGCCTTCGACCTCGACATCGGCAAGGCCGACGAATTCCTCGCGCCGCTCACGGGTGGCAAACACCAGCCCGACCGGCAGCGGGTCGAGCCGGCGGGCGACGAACGCGAGCAGCCGCGCAGAAGGCCCATCCAGCCACTGAGCGTCCTCGACCACACAGATCAGTGGCTGTTGCTCCGCGGCCCGCGCGAACAGGCTGCGGACGGCCAGCCCGAGCAGTAACCGATCCGGAAAGCTGGCTGTCCGTAAGCCGAAAGCGGTCCTGAGCGCGTCGGCCTGCGGAAGGGGCAACCCCTCGAGATCGTCCAACAGCGGCTCACACAACTGGAGCATCGCGGCCAGTGCGAGCTCTCGTTCCGATTCGACACCCGCGACCCGGACGATTCTGCATTCCGGCGCGCGCTCGACTGCCTGGTCCAGCAACCTCGTCTTACCGGTGCCGGCCTCGCCACGCACGACCAGCGAGCCACCACGACCCGATCGGAACCGGTCGACCAGCCGATCGAGTTCCACACAGCTCCGGTTCAGCATCATCAGCTCGTCCGGCTTCCGAAGGCGGCGGACGGCACATCAGAACCGCAGAGTTCCCTATCCGGGTTTACAAGTCTCATTCATCGACTCCTCTTAACTCCCCCCGGAAAACAGAAACGGCTAGTATCGTTTTATATAGGCAGAACCGCCTTAGCCATCCAGCTCATTCCCACCCGAGCCTGAGTTTTTGGAATGAACCGGGCTATATCCCATGAGGTCGGCATCCCTTCGGCAGAAGGCGAGCCGAGAGGAGACATACGCGATGAGTGCTGAGACGCACGACACCCTCGGCGCGAGTTACCCCGGAGCTCGCGAGCGTCGGCAAGCCGCCGCACGCTTTCGCGGCGCGCTTGATTCAGAAAGGCGAAGCGCTGCCCTCTACCGGTCGCTCGCCGAAGGCGCGGACGGCGAGCGCCAGCAGGTCTTCCTGGAACTCGCAGCCGTGGAGGAGCGGCATGCCGCGCATTGGGCTACCAAACTTCTCGCCCTCGGCGAGCCGGTACCCGATCCCGGCTGGCCAGGGCTGCGAATTCAGCTGCTGTCCTGGGTGGCCCGCCGCTTTTCCGTGGACGCGGTGCTGCCCTTCGTGGAGCGCGCCGAGCAAGCAGACGCGGGCCTTTACGCCGGAGACCGCGATGCCGCGCCGGGGATGGACGTCGACGAGCGCTCACACGCCCGGGTGCTCAGCCGGGTGCGCGAGCAGGCCGATGTCGGGCTCGGGGCCGGGGCCAGGATCGAAATAGACGGTATAGACAAGGGCGGGCGGGGCATCGCCCGGCGTGAGCGCTGGCACCGAAGCGATCGCTCGGGGGCATTGCGCGCCGGCGTCTTCGGGGTCAACGACGGGCTCGTCTCCAACACGTCTCTCGTCATGGGATTCACCGGATCGGGCGCCGCCGGAAGCACGATCTTGTTTGCCGGTCTTGCCGGGCTGTTCGCGGGCGCGTTCTCGATGGC
>JAVEES010000169.1 GCA_030840285.1 Pseudonocardiales bacterium | reverse complement strand
AACCAAAGTAGATACAAACTCGCATCTATTGCGTCAGAGTAGGTCCGATTGGTGTGACACGCCATACGTAGCTTTGTTACTGATCTGATTACTTGTCGACCTCACCGAGTCGAATAACGTGACAAGACCCGCCCCGAGAAGCAGGGCGGGTCTTGTGATGTTGTGGAGCTGAGGGGATTCGAACCCCTGGCCCCCTCGATGCGAACGAGGTGCGCTACCGGACTGCGCCACAGCCCCCAACCAGCACATGAGGTTACCAGCTCTGCGATCCTCGCCTGCCCGCGACGTCTACCAAGACCGAGAACGGTGACGGATTCCCGACGTTGACCGTCAGACCGCCCGGCGCATCGCCCGCTCGTCGAACTGTTCGTCCTGGTACAGCCCGGTGAGATCGATCGTGTCCGACATCCCGTGCAGCTCGACGTCGTCGTCGTCGATCCGAACCATGGCCTCGGAGTCCTGGTACACCGGGATCTGCTCGGTGACGTCATAGCCGTGGTTGTAGGTCAGCCCAGATCGGCTCATCCGGCTCTCGCGCCGGTCACGGTCGCGCAGCGCCTGCGACCGCAGGAAGTACAGGTATCCGCCCAACGAGAGGCTGAAGAGGCCGCCGAGGCCCCATGCCAGCGATCCTCCGGAGGCCAGCGCCCAGATCAACCCGATGACGGTTCCGGCAATCAGCAACGTGAGCGAGCGGCGGCGGCGCGCCATCATCTCGCGTCGGGCATCCGACAGGTCGGCTCTGGCGATGCGTTCGGGATACATGACTGCCTCCATGGCGGCGGGCACTGGACGGCGAGCGGCTGCTGTCACGCTCGGCGGTGCACCGGGAACGAATACTTGCGGACGCGACGTCCGGCGTCTGACTGGTTCACTGGCCGAGTCTGCCTCGTCCCGGCCGACGGGACGGGCCAACGCGCCGAGAGACCCACCTCTGGCCAGGGCGCGCATCGCTCCGGAGAACCGTGCCGCCGATCGCTCACCGCGACGGTCGTCGATCTTCTGGATGATCATGGGAACGACGACGATCAACCAGAGGACGGCCAGGACCAGCACCGTGCTCATTGGCGACAACATCGCATCTCCCGTCACATCTGTCACAACTGTCCCGGCCACGCTAAGGTGAGCTCGGTCCGGATCGTGGCAGGCGCGCCGAGTGTGAACATCAAGTATCGCTTGAAGGTTCCGCCTCAAACTCCTTGATCAAGTCGCGTTTAACGTTGCGATAGCAGCTCGACACGCGAGTTGATCAAGAGAAGCACGGCTTAGCCGGGCGGGACGGGAAGGCTCGGCAACCTCGACAGGATCGTCGACGAGCCACGCTCCTCCGACGTGATCGCGAAGCCGAGATGATCGCGCCAGTCCCCGCCGATGTCGAGATAGCGCTCGTAATAGGCCTCCTGCCGCAGGCCGAGCTTCTCGACCACCCGGAGGCTCGCGTGGTTCTCCGGCCGGATGTCTATCTCGACGCGGTGCAGGGCGGCAGCGGTCAGGCAGTGATCGAGTACCAACGCCAGCGCGGTCGGCGTAACGCCACGACCGGCCGCAGAGGAGGCGATCCAGTACCCGATCGTGCATGACTTGAGCGCACCACGCACGACGTTGGACACGTTCAGCTGCCCCACCAGGCGATCGCCGTAGCAGACCACGAACGGCAGCATCGCGCCCAGCCGAGCAGCGGAGCGCATCCGGGACAGCGAGCGATGAAATTCGAAGGTGGAGTTGCGGGCCTGCCACGGTTCGGTAGAGGACGGCTCCCACGGTGCTAGCCAGTCCTCGTTCGCCAGCCGCACCCGGCTCCACTGGCGAGCATCACGCCGCCGCGGCGGCCGAACCATCACGGGGCCGGCGACGAGCACCGCCGGCCACCCCGGGTGCAGCTCTGACATGTCGAGGGCGCCGGCAGGTCAGCGCTGGGCGAGCATGAGGGGCAGCACCGTCACGCGCGAGCCCGGCACGACCTCGGTGACGTCCTCCTCGATGACCACCAGGCAGTTGGAGGCTGCCATCGCGGCAATGAGATGGGAGCCGTGGCCACCGACGATCGAGACCGAGTACCGGCCGTCCGGCTCGCGATGCAGCAAACCGCGGCGGTACTGGCGGCGGCCCTGCGGGCTTTGAATGCGTTCCAGTGAGATTGCCTGCAGGGTCTGGCGCTGCACGTTGCGCTTACCGAGTAGCTTGCGAATTGCCGGCCGGACGAAGACCTCGAACGATACGAGCGCGGACACCGGATTGCCCGGCAGGCAGAAGATCGGCGTCCGGTCGCGTCCGAGATAGCCGAATCCCTGCGGCATCCCCGGCTGCATCGCGACTCGGGTGAACTCGACGGTCCCCAGCTGGCTGAGCGCCTCCTTCACCACGTCGAATGCGCCCATGCTCACCCCGCCAGAGGTGATGATCATGTCTGCCCTCAGCAACTGGGAGTCCAGCACGTCGAGCAGCTTGGCGTGGTCGTCGGGGATGATGCCGACCCGATAGGCGTCCGCGCCGGCGTCCCGGGCGGCCGCGGCGAGCATGTAGGAGTTGGCGTCGGACACCTCGCCGAAGCCGGGAGTCTTGCCCACGTCGACGAGTTCGGAGCCGGTCGAGATCACGACCACCCGCGGCCTCGGCCGGACCATCACCCGGTCATGTCCGGTAGCGGCGAGCAGCGCGATCTGCTGCGGGCCGATCGCGGCGCCGGGCCCGAGCGCGACGGCCCCGGCCGCCAGATCCTCCCCAGCTCGACGTACGCACTCCCCCGATCGCACCGAACGGTTGATCGCCACCCGGGCGACGCCGCGGTCGGTGTCCTCCAACGGGACGACCGCGTCGGCACCCGGCGGGATCGGTGCGCCGGTCATGATCCGCATGGCAAGCCCCGGGCCCATCCCCGACACGGAGCGAGCCCCCGCGACCACGTCGCCCACCACCGGCAGGACGACCGGCTTGGCCTCGCTGGCCTCGCGCAGGTCCACTGCCCGCACCGCATAACCATCCATCGCCGAGTTGTCGAAACCGGGCAGCGGGCGGTCGGCGACGATCTGCTCCGCAAGCAGCAACCCCTGGGCGTCCAGCAGGGTCAGCTGGATCGGATCGACGGTGCCGATGCCGTCCAGCACTCTGGCGAGCTGCTCAGCCACCGGACGCAGACCGGCGCTGCTGTGACCGTGATCGTCGCCGCCCCGACCGTGGTCCTCCTGGCGCACCCCGTGCTCGCCGGGGCGCGCAGGATCGGCCGGACCCCCCGGCTGCGGGATCCTGCCGATCACCTCGGTCGGCTGGTCGGGATTCTCATCGGTCACTCTGGCGCGCTCCTACTGGTCGGTGCCGCCGGTGGCTTCGATGGTGCGGACGAAGTCCACCAGCCAGGTGCTGAAATCATCTCCCAGCTCCGGGTGCTCAACCGCCAGCCGGACGACCGCGCGCAGGTAGTCCTGGCGGTCACCGGTGTCGTATCGACGCCCGGAGAAGACAACTCCGTGGATAGGAACTCCATCTTGCCCCAGGGTGCGCATCGCATCGGTCAGTTCGAGCTCGCCACGCTTACCGAGTTCGGTGCGCCGCAGGGCGCCGAAGATCTCCGGAGGCAGTACATATCGGCCGATGACGGCCAGGTTGCTCAGCGCTTCCTCGGGCTTCGGCTTCTCGATCAGGGTCTCGATCGGGATCACCCCGTCGACCACCTCACCGGCCGGCTTGATGCTGCCGTAGAGCGAGATCGCTCGACCCTCGACCTCGATGAGGCCGACCACGATGCCGCCCTTCTCGGCCTGCACGTCCAGCATCTTGCCCAGCAGGACGTCCCGCTCGTCGATGATGTCGTCGCCGAGCAGCACCGCGAACGGCTCGTTGCCGGCGAATCCCTCGGCATGCGCGACCGCGTCGCCGAGCCCCCTGGCCTCGCGCTGGCGGGTGTAGTGCAGCCGCGCCAGATCGGTCGAGCGCCGCACCCGGGCGAGCCGACCGGCGTCACCCTTCTTCTCCAGCGCGTTCTCGACGTCCGGGGCCGCATCGAAATGCGCCTCGATGGCATCCTTTCCGCGGGCGGTGATGATGAGGACGTCGTCCAAGCCCTCGCGCGCCGCCTCGGCAACGATGAATTCCAGGGCCGGGACGTCCACCACCGGCAGCAGTTCTTTCGGTACGGCCTTGGTCGCCGGTGCGAATCGCGTGCCCAGGCCCGCGGCCGGGATGACCGCCTTGCGGGCCCGCGCACGGGTGGCGGTCCTCTGAGGTTCGGGGTTGCTCATAGCGGGAGACTAACGAAGTGAGTAACAAGCGTGCCCTACGGACTCAGGTCATTACGTCGCGTAAACGGCGAACCGGCCCAGAACGGGAGCTGTCACGAGCCGGCATCCGGACGGCCGTTCTGAGCTGGTGCGCGCAGGCGCGGCTCGCCGAGGGCAGCCGAATCGCCGCCTACGAGCCGTTGCCCTCAGAGCCGGGTTCGGTCGAGCTGCTTGCCGACCTGCATCGCGCGGGCTACCAGGTCATCGTGCCGATAACTCTGCAAGACCGTGACCTCGATTGGGTTCGCTGGCTGCCGTCCGGTGAAGG
>JAVEES010000163.1 GCA_030840285.1 Pseudonocardiales bacterium | reverse complement strand
TGGAATCGTAGGAGCATGCACGTCGATCGGGTCGCAGAACTTCAACGCTGGCAGGACTCCGGCGCCGTTTGGGAGGTGATCTCCCGGAAGGGCGACCGCGTGACAGTGGCGCTGCTGCGCTGCGACGTTCACGTCCGACGATCCGGGCCTGCTGTCGTTCATCGGCGACAGGTCGACCAGCGAGGAGTGACGGTTGAGTTGGATCCGTTCACATCTACCTCGCAGACTCACGGTTTTCGTTGTGAGATGACTCGACCGATCGGCTTTGCTGTGTCATCGTTACCGCGTCACTGTGAGAATGCTGGGAGACGTACGACATGGCCAAGTCGATCAGATGTGGAGCTGTCACGCTCTGTGCCGCAGCGATTCTGGCCGTCGCTGGCTGCTCCGGCTCGGTCAGCATCAACCAGGAGAAGACCGTCGCGAAGGCCGACGTCGCCGACCAGATCAGCACGAAGGTCAATGAGAAGTCCGGCCGCAAACCCGAATCGGTCACTTGCCCCGGCGATTTGACGGCAGCAGTCGGCGCCTCCCTCGATTGCCAAATGACCTACGACGGGCAGCCCTACGGCGTCAATGTGACGGTGACAAGCGTCGACGGCGACAGGGTGAACTTCGACATCGTCGAGACTGTTCCCAAAGCCGACGTGGCCAAGCAGATCAGCGACCAGTTGGCCCAGCAGTTCGGCCGCACACCCGAAAATGTCACCTGCCCCGACGCCCTCAAGGGCGATGCCGGGGCCACCACACGCTGCCAGCTCACAGACCAGGGTGACACCTACGGAGTCACCGTGACCGTCACCAGTGCGCAGAGCGGTGACATCAAGTTTGACTTCAAGGTCGACGACCAGCCGGAGTAGGGACCAGTCAGCCCGTCACGACATCGTCGTGATCAGTCGACACGGACAGGTCGCGGCGACTGAATGCCCTGCGGCAAGTACTTTTTCGACGATCTCCGCACCGAATCCGCGAGAAGCACCAGTGACAAACCAGACGCTCATGGGCACCAGTATCGCGCATCGCGGCTGGGTGTTTGGGAAGCACCCAAATACCCGCGCACCGGAACAAACGATTGTGACTGACAGGTAAATTCTCATCATTCCAGTGAGCTCACAGAGCTGATTCAGTAAGTCCGATGGTCCGCACGCGACGATCCGGACATGAACACGATTCGAACGCGGACGAAGCGACGCGGGGTGAAATTGGTAGCTGCGGCGGTGGCCGGAGCAGCACTGGTGGCGGCAGGCGCCCTTACCGTGGCATTTGACGGCAATGGCTCAGGGCATGCCGATATGTTGGCCGGCTCGGGCGATGCGCCCGCGAACACGACCTACAGTCAGCCCACAGGTGGGGCCATGACCATGGGTGCGACGGCGACCTTCACGACTCCATCCTCGGTGCCGCAGGTCACCGAAGCGGTACCACCGATTAAGGCGGGCTGACGATGAACTTCATGCGCCCAGTTCTGGGTGTTGGCGCCGCAGCAGCCTTTGCGGCGCTTGCCATCTCGGGAAGTGGTGTGGCCTTGGCTGATTCGGGCCCAGACGTGACGGGGCAGAAGTACAGCGACGCGCAGAGTGCGCTAAGTGGCGCCGGTTTGACGCCCGTCGTCGAGTCAACTGTCGGCGACCAGAAGGCGCGGCCCGACTGTGTGGTGACCCGGGCGCAGAAGCGGACCGTGCAACCACCGCCCGACAGCAGCGGTTCCACCACTACCCAGATGTTGGTATCGCTGAACTGCGACGCGGGGATCGCGTCAGCCACCCAGTCCGGCAACTCGGCCGCCAGCCCCGAGGGCAAGGCAGCCGCCGCGGCGGCGGCTGAGGCCGCCTCCAGCAGCAGCTCGGGCGGCTAGGGGCCTGCCCGCCGAACCAGGTCGGCGAAGGCCTGGGCAGCGGCGTCGACACCGCGGCGATCATCGGTGGCTACCAGATCAAGGAGCAGGCCACGCATGACCGCCAGTCCGAGGCGTACCAGCGCGGGATCAGCCGTCTCGTCTTCGGCAAGCCATGCGTCCACGGCGCCTGGCAGCATCCGGGCGAACGGCTGCTCACCCTGGACGCCGCGCGCGTAGCACTCGAAGAAGAGGCGCTCGAACGGGCGCAGCTCGGGTCGGCGAAGGTCAGCCCACATGGCGGCGATCGCCGCCACGGGCTCGGTTGGTAACTCGCGCAGCAGGGTTCGTTGGCGGCGCTCGACCTCCTCAACGATCGACAGCAGAAGCTCGTTGCGTGAGCCGAAGTGGTGCAGCAGCATGCGGTGGCTGGTGCCGACCGCCGCGGCGACGTCGCGTAGTGAACGGTCACCGATGCCGCGCTCGGCGCACTCTTTCACGACGGCGTCGAGCAGTTCCTGGCGCCGTTCGAGGTCAGGTGGACGGGCCATTGACGGCCCGCTGCTCGCTTCGAGACTTGAGGCCCGCCGCCTCCAATTCCAGGTAGCGCCTTGTCATCCCGCGCATGACCAAACCCACCATCGCGCCAACCGGCCCGCGTTGGTCGAGCTCTTGTCGAACCCGGGAGCGCCCGTTGGATTCCGGGATGACTTCGTGGCGGGCCACGGTCAATCCGCCTGGCGAGCGTTGCACCCACGTCCAGGCCGCCCCCGGTGTCACGTCGGTGACCTCCCAAACCAGCTTCGGCATGCGCGGCTGCTTGATCTCGAACCGCTTGCCGACCGCGAGCCCGGGCCCGTCGAGAGCCAAGAGCCGGGTAACCGAGGCGGTCCATTCTGGCCAGCGCTCGACATCGCTGAACACGTCCCAGACGACAGCTGCCGGCGCCTCGATCGCAACGCCACAACCTGTTTTCATGTACCAGATGGTACATGAACGGTTTCCCCGCGAACAGACGTAAAAGCACCCTTTTATCGGCGTGTCGAGGGGCTTTTGCGTCTGCTCGCCGGAAATCAGAACCAGCCGTCGGGGGCGTGGCCGGACAACGCCTGGGTCAACTGCCGCGCCGCCGCACGAACGGCCTCGACCAAGGTGGGCAGTGCGGTATTCGGCCGGTCCTCGCGACGGGTCGCGCTGAACGCGGCAACCGGACGCCCCGCATAGTCAAAGGCGCACGCGGCGACCGACTGCAGCCCCTCGGTGATCATGCCCGCCTCCTCCGCCCAGCCCTGCGCGCGTTCGGTCTGCAGGATTCGCCGTAGCTCCGCAAGGGAATTGGGCCCGCGTTCGGTGCGATGGATGAACGTGGCCGACGACGGGAACAACGCCCTTACCTGAGCGGCGGACAGGTGCGCGAGGATCGATCGGCCGTTCGCCGTCAGGTGCGCTGGCAGCCGCACGCCCACGTCGGTGACGAGGGTGACGGGCACACCTGCGGTCTGCGGTTGCTCCTTGAGCAGGTAGACACTCTCGGCGCCGTAAAGGATTCCGAGATGCGCCGTCTCGCCGACGGCCGCGACCAACCGTTTGAGGATGGGTCTGGCGATGTGCTCGAGCGGCTCGTGACGCAGATACGCCGCGCCGACCTCGAATGCCGAGAACCCCAGTGCGTATGCGCGCTGATCGGGTAGATGCACGACGAAGCCGCGCTCGATCAGCACATCGAGCAAGTGATAGGCCGATGATCGCGGCATGCCGATGTCGCGGATCAACGCCGAGCCCTGCACCGGACCCGGCCGGGACGCGAGGTGCAGCAGCACATCGAGCGCCCGACCCACTGCTGGTGACGTGCTGGACACGGCGTTACCTCCCTATGTCTCGGATACGAGACACTATCCCGGGATTCTCTCTACCGCAACGGGCGCCGGTGCGGTGTCCTGGAACCAACACCGAGTTTGACCAGGGGAAAGAGAGCACAGTGACTTCCACGA
>JAVEES010000146.1 GCA_030840285.1 Pseudonocardiales bacterium | reverse complement strand
GGACGCGGCGAAGGCCGCGGATACTCAGATCGCCAAGATCCTCAACGCCGCGGGCTGAACGTCCTGCCTGAGCTGTTGAGGCGGGCGGCGTCAGCCGCCGGTACGCGAGCAGCGCGGTGCGGGCAGGAGGTTAGTCCACCTGCCCGCACCGGTTCGCGCAGGACCGGTTCGCGCAGGAACCGGTTTTGACAGGAACCGGTTTGCACAGGAAGGGGTAGAGATGACCGCCGCTAAGACCGGTTCGCCGGCGCTGGTCTCCGGCGCGGGCCCTTCGAGCCGCCGGAGGCTACGTGGCGGCGGCTTGCCTTACCTGCTCATCCTGCCGTCCGTGCTGGTGCTGCTGCTCGTCGTGGTGTGGCCGCTCTTCAAGATCATCCAACTTTCACTGCAGAAGCAGGCCTCCGGAAAGTTCGCGCTTTTCCACTCCGGCGCTAGCAGCCCCTTCGTCGGTCTGGCCAATTTCCGCACCGTGCTGGGTGACTCGACATTCTGGACGGTCACCGGCAGGACCGTCGCGTTCACCGCGATCAACGTGATGGTGAGCCTGCTCCTCGGCATCGGTATAGCGCTGCTGCTCAATCGCGTCTCGAAGTGGGCGCGGCTGATCCTGATCGCGGTGCTGCTGTTCGTGTGGGCCGTGCCGACGACGGTGTCGACGCAGATCTTCTACTGGCTGTTCAGCAACCAGTTCGGTGCGGTCAACTACTTGCTCGACCTGCTGCCGGGCGTGCACATGCAGGGCCATGACTGGTTCGCCGACCCGCATCAAGGCCTGGCCGTCATCACCCTGGTCGTGGTCTGGGGAGCGGTGCCGCTGCTCGCGATCTCGCTGCACGCCGGAATCGGCCAGATTCCCAAGGAAATCATGGAAGCGGCTACCTGTGACGGTGCGACCGCGTGGCAGGCTTTTCGCAATGTCACACTGCCGTTCCTCGCGCCGTTGCTGGTGATTCTGACAACCCTGTCGGTGATCTGGGACTTCGGAATCTTCAATCAGATCTGGTTCATGCGCACCGGTCACCCTGAACCGGGCTATCAGACGATCGGCATCTACATGTACGCCACCGGTGTCGGATCCAGCCACTACAACGTCGGCGCGACGATCGGGGTGTTGATGATGCTCGGGCTGATCGGCGTCATGATCTTCTATATCCGTCAGCTGTTCCGGATCGGGGACGCGGCATGAGCAACGAGCATCGAGTTCGGGCCGGTGGCGCATGAGCACGACCAGCGATCGTGTCGCGACCGTGCGGGCGGCGGTCGCCGAACCCGTGAGCGCGCCACCGGCCCGTCGCCGCCACCACCGGCGCAGCTATGCAACGGGTGGCTGGAACGCTGTAGCCCTGGCGCTGGCCGTCCTATTCGGCTTCCCGATCTACTGGATGCTCATCACTGCCCTGAAGACGAGCGCTGACATCAACCGACTGGTGCCGCAGTTCTGGCCGCACCATCCGACTCTGCGCGGCTTCCGCGAGGTGCTCGGCGACCCGATCTTCCGGCAGGATCTGGCCAACACTTTCGTGATCACGCTGCTCGCCGTAGGCATCAGTGTCGTGATCGGGTTCTTCGGTGCCATGGCCATCGCTCGGTTCCGCTTCGCCGGCCGCAAGGTGTTCGTGTTCGCGGTGCTCATCGTGCAGATGATCCCCTTGCTGGCATTGACGATTCCGATGTCGTTGCTGCTCGATCGGTTCCATCTGAAGAATTCCCTCATCGGCGTCGTGATCGCGTACCTGATGTTCACCATGCCCTACACGATCTGGACGCTGCGTACTTTCATCGCCAACATCCCGAAGGAACTCGACGAGGCCGCGATGGTCGATGGCTGCAGCCGATTCCAGACGTTCTACCGGATCATCTTGCCGCTGGTCGGGCCCGGCCTGATCGCCACCAGCGTGTACGGCTGGATCCTGGCATGGAACGAGTTCGTCCTTGCGAACACTCTCTTGCTCGACAACACGAAGCAGACCACGATGATCTACCTGCTCATCTTCCAGTCCAGCCCGACACACGGTGCGGACTATGGAGGCCTGATGGCCACGGCCGTCCTCACCTCGCTACCGGTTGTCGTGCTGTTCGTGCTCTTCCAGAGCCGTATCTCGGCCGGGCTGACGTCCGGCGCGGTAAAGGGTTGAGCTGCTGATGAGCGTGCTGAGCGGTGCCCGCGTGGTGACGCCTTCAGGGGTGATCGACGACGGCGAGGTGCGGATCGTTGACGGCCGTATCGCAGCCGTCGGCCCCGCCGGCGCCGTTGTCGACGCGGATTCGACCGATCTTCGCGACTGCTGGCTGGTACCTGGTTTCGTGGACCTGCACATGCACGGTGGCGGCGGCCATGACGTGACCCGGTCAGCTGCCGACCTAGCGGCTGCTGTCCGGTTCCACCGCAGCCACGGGACCACCCGGACGCTGGTGTCCCTGATGGCTCAACCGGTCGATCAACTCTGCGAACAACTGGGCTGGATCGCTGACCTCACGGCCGCTGGGTATATCGCCGGTGCCCACCTGGAAGGACCGTTCTTGAGCGTGGCCCGCTGCGGCGCGCAGCGTGCGGAGAACCTGCTGATGCCGGACCCGCTCGTGCTGCGCAAGCTGCTGGAGGCCGGCCAGGGCTCGGTCCGGACGATGACGGTGGCGCCGGAACTGCCCGGCGCCCTGGTGCTGATCGGTGACCTGGTGGCCGCGGGCGTCATCGCGGCGATCGGTCACTCGGACGCCAGTTACGAGCAGGCGTCGGAGGCCTTTGCCAGCGGCGCCACACTGGCTACCCACCTTTTCAACGCGATGGGTTCCTTCAAACACCGCGCCCCCGGCCCATCAGTGGCCGCGCTGGATGCCGGGGCTTTCGTGGAGATGATCAACGACGGTGTGCACGTGCACGACGCATTGATTCGACTTGTCAGCCGCAGCTCGCCGCAATCGCTGATCCTCATCACCGACGCGATCAGCGCAGCCGGTGTCGGTGACGGTGAATACACCTTGGGCGATCAGGCCGTCCGGGTATCCGATGGAAAGGCGTGGTCGGCACACAACCGGCTGGCCGGCAGCACTCTTACGATGGACGAGGCGCTGCGCCGGGCCGTCCTGCAAGTGGGCTTGAGCATCGAGCAGGCAGTCCTTGCGGCCTCGACAACTCCGGCTGGGTTGCTCGGCCTGCAGGATGAATGTGGTGCGATCAGCGTCGGGCTGGCTGCCGATCTGGTGGTACTCGATGCCGATCTTCGGCTGCGCCGGGTGATGGTCGGGGGCGACTGGCTCTGACCCAGACTCGCTCATTCTGCTTAGGCATAACCGTAATGAAATGTTTTCGTTCGACAGAATAAGAGTCTCAGGGCACCGTGGTTGATGACAGCCATCGACCAGGAGTAGCCCCATGACTTCAGTACTTTCAGCTACCTCGACAGGTGCCGGACGCGATAAGCGCTCCGGCCCGCATTCGAGCCGACATCACTCGTTCGGCTTCTGGGTCGCCGCCCTCGCCTTCCTGGTCAACATGGGATTCTCGGCGGTACCGACGCCGCTGTACTCGCTGTATCAGCGGCGCGATCACTTCTCGACGTTCATGGTCACGGTTGTCTATGCCGTGTACGCGGTCGGTGTGATCGGCAGCCTGTTCCTCGGTGGCCACGTCTCGGACTGGATCGGGCGCAAGCAGGTCTTCGTACCGGCGCTGCTGCTCAACGTGGTGAGCGCGCTGGTGTTCTTGCTCGCACCCAGCTTGCCCGGCCTGCTGATCGCCCGCGTCATCACCGGCGTCTCCGTTGGCCTGACCACCGCGACAGCCACCGCCTATCTCGCGGAGCTGCACGTGGGGATCTTCGCCTCGGAGCCCGCGCGCTCACCGCGCCGTGCCCGGGTCGTCGCAACCGCTGCCAACCTTGGCGGCATCGGTGTCGGCCCGCTGGTCGCGGGGGTGCTGGCCCAGTTCGCGCCGCAGCCGCTTCGCCTGCCCTACATCGTCTTCGGTGGCGTCCTGATCCTGCTGGCCGTGCTCGTCGCGCTCTCTCCCGAGACCGCTGTGCGGCCTGAGCCGGCTCCGGCGTGGCGGCCGCAGCGGATCGCCGTTCCACCGTCCGCGCGCGGCGCGTTCTTCGCCGCGACTGCGGCCGGGCTGGCCTCCTTCGCGCTGTTCGGCGTCTTCAACTCCCTCGCGCCAAGCTTCCTGGCGGGGACGCTGCACGAGAGCTCGGCGGCGGTGGCCGGTGCTGTGGCGTTCGCCGCGTTCGCGGCGGGCGCCGTAGCCCAGATCCTGCTCAGTCGCCTGGGCGTGAACGCCACCCTGCGTATCAGCATGGCCATCCTGACCCCGGGCTTGGCCCTGCTGATCGGCGGCATGTGGCTGCCGAGCCTGGTGATGTTCGTCATCGGCGGCGTCCTGACCGGAGCCGGGGCGGGCCTGGTCTTCCGCGGCGCCCTGGTCGCTGCCAGCGCTGCCGCACCCGCGGAGTCTCGCGCGGAGGTGCTGTCCGGCTTCTTCCTCGGTGCCTACGTGGGACTGTCCGTGCCGGTACTCGGCCTGGGGATCGCGACCCGGTACGCGCCGGCCCGCGACGTGATGCTGGTCTTCGTCGCGATCGTCATCGTTGCTCTCGTGGCGTCGCTTCGAGCAGTCCTCGGCGCCGACAGTGCCAACTAGGCATTCGGACCGTTAGGAGAACTCCGATGGCCTCGACCAGCTTCATGGACCTGTCCCGGTTGCAGTTCGCAACCACTGCCGCCTTCCACATGACCTTCCCGGCGCTGTCCGTGGGGCTCGCGATCTTCCTCGTCATCTGTTACGCGTGCTACTGCAAGACCGACAACCCGATCTACCTGCAGATGTTCCGCTTCTGGCGCAAGATCTTCGCCGTCGGGTTCGCCCTAGGGATCGTTGCCGGCATCGTCCTCACCTTCGAACTGGGACTCAACTGGGGCGGATACTCCAGAGCCGTCGGGCCGGTTCTGGGTCCGATCATCTGCCTGGAGGCTCTGACGGCCTTCTTCCTCGAAGCGGGTTTCATCGGGATCCTGCTGTACGGCGAGGGACGGGTCAGCCGCAAGGTGACGATGGTCGCCAGCTCCCTGGTGGCCCTCGGCGCGTTGCTCTCGACGGCGTGGATCCTGGCGGCGAACTCGTGGATGCAGACACCGACCGGCTATCAGGAGATCGACGGGCAGTTCCAGCCCACCAGCTGGTACCACGTCATCTTCAACCCGGCCTTCGTCTGGCGCTTTCCCCACCAGGTGCTCGCGGTACTGATCTCGGCCGCCTGGTTCATCGCGGCCATCGGTGCCTACTACCTGTTGAAGCACCGCGCCGCGGAGTTCGCCCGCAAGACGATGTCCATCGGGCTTCTCGGCGCCTCGCTGTTGCTGCCGATCCAGCTCTACGTCGGCGACAGTACGGCCAGTTACGTCAGCGCCGTCTATCAGCCGGCCAAGGTCACCGCCGCGGAGGGAAACTTCGCCAACGGCAATACGGGCTGGAATCTCATCGTGATACCGAACCAGTCCAAGCAGCGTGATGATTTCACCCTGAGCCTGCCGCACATGGCCAGCGTCTTCGTATTCCACAACTTCTCCGGCAGCACGCCGGTGCCGGGTCTCAAGGCGTTCCCAAAGTCGATGCAACCGCCGGTCTGGCCCACCTTCTACGGCTTCAAGGTGATGATCTTCGCCGCGTGGGGCATGTTCTCGGTGGCGTTCATCGGGGTGATCATGCGCTTGCGCCGGCGAATGTTCACCGAACGCTGGTTCCTGCGGCTCGTGCTGTGGTCCATGCCCGTCGGTGTGTTCGCCACGATCGCGGGCTGGGTGGTGTCCGAATCAGGGCGGCAACCCTGGCTGGTCTACGGCAAGTTGCTGGTCACCGATTCACCCTCCTCGCTCAGCACCGGCGAGCTGATCGCCACCCTCGCCGCGTTCTGGGTCGTCTACCTCGTCCTGTTCGGAGCGTGGGTGCGGCACGTCGTTCGTGAGGTCCGCAAGGGGCCCGAGGAGTTGCCGCAGACCAGCGACGACGCGACGCCGAGCAGTCCGTTGACGCCCTCACCACAGCCGGCGCCGGCGCTCGTGCCAGTCGGGTCGGAGTGATATCAGATGGTGTTCTTCTGGATGTCCGTGCTTCTGCTGGCCCTGCTTGCCTACGTGATCCTGGACGGCTACGACCTCGGTATCGGCACCCTCATGCTGTTCGAGAAGGACGGCGATACCCGGCGCGCCATGCTGGATGTGGTCGGCAATGTCTGGGACGGCAACGAGTCGTGGTTGATCCTCTTGGCAATGGGCCTCTGGGCGGGCTTCCCGGACGCGTACGCGACCGCGCTGCCGGGCCTGTACCTGCCGCTGTGCCTAATGCTCGTGGCCCTGATCTTCCGGGGTTTTGCGGTTGAAATGGCACTACATCGGCCGGGCGTCGACCGGCTCTGGGGGCGCCTGTTCGGCCTCGGGTCCCTAGTGGCTGCTTTCGCTCAGGGCGTCGTGTTCGGGGGACTGCTGAGCGGGATCACCGTGGTGAATCACCGGTTCGCGGGCGGTACGTGGGATTTCCTCGGCCACGGCTACGCGTTGCTCACCGGCTGTGCGACCGTCCTGCTCTACGCCTGGGCCGGTGCCGCGCAACTGCAATCCAAGCTGGCCGTTGGCCAACGTCGGCGAGCCAGTCGCCAGATGCGGCTGTTGACCGGGCCTCTTGTGCTGGCCAGCGCCCTGAGCGCGAGCCTGCTTCCGGTTGCGACCAGCGCGCACCTTCACCTCAATGGTGTCGATCGATGGCTGCCCTTCGGGTACGGGCTGCTGATTGCGGCTGGCGGGTTCTATACGTCCTGGCGATGGGCGGGTCGCTCGCCCAGGCAGGTCAGCTTCGTTGCGGTCGTCGCGACCCAGGCCGCCGGCCTGCTGGCACTGACGAGCCTGTATTTTCCAGCGCTCGTTCCGCCGTCCGTCACGATCTATTCGTCAGCCTCCGGACGGAACACGCTGGTGTTTCTCACCGTGATGATCGGCATCATCGGACCGGGAACCGTCGCGTACGGCATCTACGCGCACTGGGTCTTCCGCAGTGCGCCGTCAGCCATCCAGGTTCCCGACACACCGCCGGCGGGGCATGGCAGAGCCGCATTGGCGCCATCGAAATGAGGAGTCGGAGCATGGCTGATCGCAAATGGCCGGTGTGGGCACGGATCGTGGTAACCCTGCTGTTGCTGCCCGTCTGGGCCGCCGCGGTGCTGGCCGCCGAGAATGACCTCAGCGGGCTCGGTGCCTGGTTCGACCCGCTGATGATCGCATTGATGGCCGCCATCGTCATCGTCGCGTGGATCACCACTCAGCATTCCCAACGCTGATGCCCGGCACGCCGAACGCCGTATTGAGCAAGGCGAAACCCGCCGCCCTCACGTCATCACCGGACAAGCCGGCGGCGCAGCCGCGACGGGAGGCGCGGGCCTGGTTGGCCGGCGCCCGACGGCACGGCCGGGCCTGGTTCGTGGCGGCGGGGGTGGCCGATGTGGTCGCCGCCGCCGGCACCGTGCTCGGCTGCTGGAACATAGCGACCCTGATCGTGGTGGGGATCGGCTCAGCCCACCGTGGCGGCCTGAGTGCCGCAGTCGTCGGCGTCGTGCTCGGCGCTCTGATAGCCGCACTCGCCGCCGTAGCCGCGGGTCGGCTGGCCGAGGCCGGTGCCGTCCGGGTCGAGACCGCCGTACGGGACGAACTGATCGAGGCGCTGCTGCTTCGGGACGCCGACGAGGAGCCGGTGACTCCGTCCGGTGCCGCGACGGCTGTGATGGATCAGCTCCCGCAGGTCGGGGCTTACTTTCGGGGTTATGCCCGAGCCACGCTGGCCACCCTGACCGTGCCCGTCGTGATACTGGCCGCGGTCTTCCCGGCGAGCTGGGTCGTCGGGCTGCTCCTGTTGCTGTCCCTTCCGATCATTCCGATCAACATGGCGGTCACCGGTCTCGGGGCGAGCGAGGTGAGCCGCCGGCAGCTGAGCCAGATCGGCGAGTTGTCGGCCCAGGTACTGGAACGCCTCCAGGCCGCCTCGACGCTACGCGCGCTCGGAGCCATCGAGCAGCAGCGCCGGGTGGTGGAGCGGGCAGCGCGCGAACTCGCGCGGCGGACGGTGGCCGTGCTGCGCATCGCCTTTCTGGCCTCGACCGCACTGGAATGGGTGTCTACGTTCGCCATCGGCGTGGTCGCGATGTACACCGGGGCAACGCTGCTCGGCTACGTCTACGCCGCCCCACTACCGGTTCACATTGCGCCACGCGCAGCGGTATTCGTCCTGCTGCTGGCTCCGGAGTTCTTCTTGCCGCTGCGCCGCTTCGCCGCCGCGTATCACCAGGGCCAGGAGGCGATTGCCGCCGCCGAGGTTCTCGGGTCGCTGACCCGAACTCGCCAGGTCGCCGAGCCCGTCCGGTGCTCGACGTGGACTGCGACACCGCCCCGGGTCGAGTTGCGCGGGGTGAGCCTTCGGTATCGGACTCGCCCATCACCGACGCTGAGTGGCGTCACGCTGAGCGTGCCGTCCGGATCGGTCTTCGGTGTGGCCGGCGCCTCGGGCAGCGGTAAGTCGACGCTGCTCCGGATCGCCGGCGGGTGGCTGGCGCCCACCGAGGGCACCGTCCGGCTCGATGCGCGGTCACCGGATGAGGGCGGCCGAGCGTTGTTGATCGCACAGCGGCCCTATCTCTTTCCCGGCACGCTTGCCGAGAACCTCGCTCTGGGCCAGCCGGGCTTGTCCCCGTCCGAGATGTGGGAAGCGATCGCGCGAGCTCAACTGACGTCAGTGGTGCGCAGGTTGCCCGAAGGGCTCGAGACCGTGCTCGGTGAGCGCGGCTGGGGGGTGTCCGCGGGAGAGGCGCAGCGGATCTCGATCGCGCGGGCGTTCCTCAGCGACGCGACGTTCCTCATCGTGGATGAGCCGACCGCCCATCTGGACGCGGACACCGAGCGCAGGCTGCTCGAGCCGCTGCGGGAGTTGCTGCGCGGGCGGACGGCGCTGGTGGCCAGCCACTCCGACGCGGTGCTGGGGCTCACGGACTACGTGGTCACCGTCGAGGACGGGCACCTTCATGACTGAGTTCGCAGCGCCGCTCTATTCCAGGCCCGCGGCCACCCGGTTGATAAGCGGGTTGTTGCTCGCGATCACCGCCTCGGTCGCGTCTGCCGCTCTGATGGGCCTGGCCGGCTGGTTCATCGTCCGCTCAGCCCAGACCGGCCTGTCGAGCACGTCGAGTTTCTCGTGGCTGTATCCGAGCGCGGGAGTGGAGGCGTTGGCCGTCATTCGCACCGCCTCGCGCTACGGCGAGCGACTGTCCACGCATCGCTCGACCCTGGAACTGCTGGCGCAGGTGCGTACGCGGCTGTTCGCATCGGCGACTCGATTGCCGGCGGCAAGGCTGCGATCACTTCGCAGCGGCGATCTGCTGGACCGGGTGCAAGCCGACGTCGATACCCTGGACCGGTACGTGCTCGCTGTCGCGGTCCCAGCTGTTGTGTGCACGGTTCTCGGCGCCGGAAGCCTTACGGTATTGACGATCGTGCGCCCCATCTTCGGCGTGGCCGCCGGAGGCCTGCTGATCCTCGCGTTGGCAATCAACCTGGTGATGGACCGGGGCAGCCGGCGCCTGGGCGCCCGGCTCTCGGAGGAGCGCTCCGCGACTCGCTCGCGCCTCATCGAGGCGATCGAGGGCCGCGTCGAGCTGGCCGGTTACGGCGCCCGGACGCTCGCCTATGACGAACTCCGGGGCCGTTTCGCAGCCTTGGAGGTTCCGGCTCGGCGGCTGTCGATCAGAAGCGGCAACGGCAATGCAGTGATCGCCGTCGCCGCCGGGCTGACCGTTGCCGCGATCCTGGCCGCTGGCGCCGCTGGGCAGCGGCCACTGAATTCGGCGGTACTCGGCTTCGCCGCTCTGCTCGCCCTGGCCCTGTTCGATGCGGCGAAAACGATCGGCTCCATCGGTCAGGAGGCCGGGCGTGCCCGTGCGGCGTGGCACCGGTTGCGCGAAGTGACGGGACTCGCCGTAGTGACCGGGCGTGGCAGCGAGCCGACCGGCGCGTCTGACGTGGAAGCGTGGCCAGGGGACGCACCCGTCCCCGCCGACATCGTGGTGCGCGGGCTTTCGGCTGGATATGGGACTTCGCCGGCCCTGGAGCGCGCCGCTCTGGACGTCGCCGCAGGCAGCACCGTCATCCTGGCTGGGCCGTCGGGTGCGGGAAAGACGACGCTGCTGGCAGTGCTTGCGGGCGAACTCCCGGCGATGGCCGGCGAGGTCCGGGTCGGCGGAGTCGATCCTCACGCGTTGAGCTACGAGCAGCGCAGCTCCTACCTCACCATCGTCGAGGCGGACAGCGGCCTGCTGAGCGGCACCATCGAGGACAACCTGCGGCTGGCCCGTCCGGAGGCTACCGAAGCCGAGCTCGAGGATGCCCTGCACGTCGCAGTGCTATCCGGGTTCGTCCAGCGTTCGACCGACGTAGGACCAGCAGGCAGTTTCCTGTCCGGCGGCCAGCGCCGCCGGCTGGCGCTGGCACAGGCCTACCTTCGGCGGCCGAGCCTGCTGCTGCTCGACGAGCCGACGGAAGGCCTGGATGATGCGACCGCGGTGCAGGTATTGGCGAATCTGCGCGCCGCACTGCCCGAGGCGACGATCGTGGCGGCGATTCACGGGCGCAATGCCGGCGGCGTGATGGCCCACGCCGATCGGGTGATTCGGATGGCCGACGGTGAGCTGGTCAGCGATCGGGTCCGGTAAGTTCCGGACGGGTCCGGCGTCAACCGCTCAGGCAGTCAGCAGTTCCACGAATTGGCCGAGCTGGTCCTCGGAAAGGTTGCGGGCAAGGTCGGCCTCGCTGATCATTCCCACCAGGCGCCGATCTTCGACCACCGGGACCCGTTTGACCTGGCGCTGGCCCATCAGGCCGAGAACCTCGGAAACGTCGTCGTCGGCCTCGACGAACACGGGTGTGCCCTGCGCAAGTTGCTCGGCCGTCATCGAGCCGGGATCGCCGTTCTCGGCGATGCATTTGATCACGATGTCGCGGTCGGTGATGATGCCGTGCAGACGGTCGTCATCTCCGCAGATCGGCAGCGCGCCAACGTTGAGGTCACGCATCATCCGAGCGGCCTCGGCGAGTGTCTGGTTCTGCCCGATGCAGTCCGCACCGGCGTGCATGATGTCTCTGGCCTTGGTCATGGCCGTCCTCCTCGATAACCGTGAACCGGGCGGAGGGTTATGCCACTTGGTTCACTCCTATCGTCCACCTGACGAACCCCGGCGGCAATGCTCAGATGGGGT
Source organism: Pseudonocardiales bacterium (assembly GCA_030840285.1). Lineage (GTDB taxonomy): Bacteria > Actinomycetota > Actinomycetes > Mycobacteriales > Jatrophihabitantaceae > Jatrophihabitans_A. Next base: position 4,395 of record JAVEES010000146.1, on the reverse strand, counting down.
CAGGATGCCTCGTGCGCGGGGGACAATTGTGGAGCGCGGATGGGCGTATCACCGGTGATACGATGTGGTGATGGGAACGGTGACAGTACGAGAGCTGCGCAACCACGGCGGCGAGGTACTTGACCGCGTTGCCCGCGGCGAGTCACTCATCGTCACGCGGGACGGGGCCGAAGTGGCCGAGATCGTGCCGCTTCGACGCCGGGCCCGCACGACGGCGGAACTAATCGCTGCCCGCCGAACGCTTCCGAAACTGGATCTCGCACAGCTGCGGGCAGATCTGGATCAGATCCTGGACCCGAGCCTGTGACCGGACCGATCGTCGCACGCGGGTTGCTGGACACCTCCGCCGTGATCGACCTCGCCGACCTGGACGCCACAGCCCTGCCCGAAGAGTGCCTGATCAGCGCAATCACGCTCGCCGAACTGTCAGTCGGCGCATTGGTCGCGACGAACGCCAGACAGCGGGCGGCGCGGCAGGCCCACCTGCAGCAGGCGGAAGCCGACTTCGACCCGGTGCCGTTCGACGCGGCCTGCGCGCGCTCGTTCGGCCGGGTGGCCGCGTCCCTTCGCCGATCTGGACGCAAGCCACAAGCGCGTGCCTACGACGCTTTGATCGCAGCGACGGCGATCACCCACGACCTGCCCGCCTTCACGCGCAACCCGGACGACTTCACCGGCATCGCGGGGCTGACCGTCCGAACCGTCTGAGCCCACTGGCGCTGCTCAGCGGTGCGATTTCGAGCTCCGACATTTCTCAGGTCGCCCGCCGTGTCAGGGCCCTGTGCGAGGCTGGGCGCATGGCCGAGTTCGTCAAGCAGGACTTCTCCGGCGCGCGCTTCGAGCAGGTCGATTTCAGCGGCGCGTGGTTCCGCAACGTGTACTTCACCGGCGCGACAATGCGCGGGGCGTGGCTAGAGGATGTCGATATCGACGGCGAGATCCGCAACGTCCGGATCAACGGCGTCGACATCGTGCCGCTGGTCGAAGCCGAGCTGAACCGGCGCTACCCCGAACGAAGCAAGCTCGATCCAGCCGACGCGGATGGATTTCGGGAGGCCTGGGCGATCATCGAGCGGTCGTGGCCGCCGACCGTCGAGCGCGCCAAGCGCTTGCCGCCAAGCTTGCTGCACGAGCGGGTCGAGGGCGAGTGGTCATTCATCGAGACACTGCGCCACCTCGTATTCGCAACGGACGCGTGGGTTCGCCGCGCGATGCTCGGCCACCCCGAGCCGTACAGCCCGCTCGGCCTTCCGCACGACGAGATGGAGCCAGACGCAAGCGTGCCGAACGATCTCAACGTGCGACCATCGCTGGACGAGGTGCTCGAACTTCGCGCGGACCGCATGCGCACCGTTCACGACGTCATCCGGTCGCTCACCGACGACATGCTCAGGGGCGAGACCGAGCCGGTGCCGCCGCCCGGCTACCCACCGGCGGGCAGCTACGCGGTACGCCGCTGCCTGCGAGCGATTGTCAACGAGGAATGGCTGCACCGTATGTACGCCGAACGAGACCTCGCCATCCTCGAACAGCGCGAATGACCAATCCATCTAGAGCAGCAGCGGGTTTCGGGTGCGTCACGGCTCCGGGGCGGGCTCCAACTGCATGCGCTGGACGTAGCCAACTGCCGACACGACGGTCAGTGGAGGCACATCCTTAGCCACGACGGCACCGGCTCCAACGATCGAGTCATGACCTATCGTGACGCCAGGCAGGATGGTGGCCGCTGCACCAATCCAGGCCCGCGCCTCGATGACGATCGGAGCCACCGTGATGAACTCGTAGCGCTCGGCGGGACCGACTGGATGCCCCTCCGTGATGAGAGTGACCTTCGGAGAAATCATCGCTCGCTCGCCAATGCTGATGCCGCCGAGGTCGAGGAACGAACAGGCCTGACCAACGAAGGCCCGATCGCCGAGCTCAATCCCGAGGCCGTAGGTGCTGTAGAACGGCGGGTGGACGATGGCGGTCTCGGGCAACGGCTTACCCAGCAGCTCGCTGAGCAGAGCTTTTCGTGAGGCAATATCGTTGAACGGCAGCACGTTCAGGCGTGAGGTCAGCTCCATGGCGACTTGGATGCGATCGTAAATGGTTCGCCACTCGGGGGTCCGGGTCCGAATGCGTCGCTCAGGCAGCATGGCTTCGATGCTGGCACGACGAGCCCGAGTAACCCGGAGACCCGCCGCCCGGCTCGCCCAACCGACCAATGGCGTCCGAGCGGTTTCAGGTTCCGACCCTCACTGCGCGCTGACCGGCAGCTGCTCCAAGGGTTCCGATGTTTTATGAGATGGCTGAGCTCACTGAAGGTAGCGGCGTGCCGTGGCGACCTTCATGTACATCCGCAGGTCGGGTCTGCCGGTGCTGACGAATCCGTTGGCGGCATGCCAGGCGACGAGGCCGGCGTTGTCAGGGTCGACGATGATCGCTTGCCCGCCACCGAGTTCGGCGGCGGCCATGATGGTCAGTAGAGCTTCGCGGAGGAGCTGTCGTCCCCACTGGTGTCCGGGATTACCGCGCAGGGACTGATCCAGGGCAAGTTTCGCGAGTAACCAGCCGGGCGCCGAGCGAAGCAAGCCGCGTCGGTACTGCTTGGGAGCATCATCACGGACGATCAGGGTCGGGCAGATCGCGAAGTACCCCACGACGCGGTCGCCGGTCGGTTGGTCGTCCTCTTCCGTAGGTGTCTCGATGAGCAAGTGCACCGCCGCGGAGCCCGAATCGACCGCGCGCCTCGCGTCCTTAGTCAGCCACTCGTTGTAGGACGGTTCGCCGCAGTCAAAGGCCCCTAGGTCGAACCCGGGGGCCAGCTTGACGACGCGATAGCTCGCGGGGTTCACCGATCGATCAGCTTTGGCAGCTTCGCCAAGTCAGCCAGTCCGGTGGACTCGTCGGGCCGGTCCAGTGCAGCCATCATCGTGTCGAACACCGCGGGATCCATCAGGGTGACGTCCGAGCGCGCGATCACTCTGCGGGCAGCGGCACGGACAGCGTCCTCGACGAACGCCGTCTTGGATACGTGCAGCAGCGCCGCCGCGTCGATAATGAGCTGCTCGGTGTCCTCATCGGTGCGAAGCTCGATGCGTCGTGTCTTGGTTACGGCCATGGTTGTTCTCCTCTCACCGATCTCTCACCCATCCTTGCCTCAGCGTACGGCAACTGTACGGCATTCCTCGAGTCCAAGTGCCTACGAGTGTCCGGAGCCTTTGACCTCGCCCGCTGACGACGCGGTTCTGGGCCGCCTCTTACCGAGAATGAGTGGAAATCTGTGCTGGCATAGCAAACCCGGACTCCCACTTATCGTTTGTTAGGCGGGCTGGTTAGGCGGGATCACTGCCGTCGGGCTCGTCGCCATCGAGGAAGCTGGCTATCACCGCTAGGCAGCGGTCGGTCTCTTCGACATGCGGCATGTGGCTGGACTCGGCGAAGATCCGCCAGCGCACATCCGGGATCAGGTCGAAGAATGGCTGCACGGCCGCCAGCGTGGCCTCGTCGTATCTGCCGGAGATGAGCAGGGTGGGAACTTCGATCTGTGGCAGCCGGTCCACCACCGTCCAGGTCTTCAGTGAGCCGACCATATGGAACTCGCTCGGCCCGTTCATGGTGTGGTAAACGGTCGGGTTCGCTTCGAGGGCGGCGAACGTCGCCGCCACCTCTGCTGGGTTGGGCACGATTCGGCAGACATGCCGGTCGTAGAAGACTTGCATCGCCGCCATGTACTCCGGCGAGTCGGTCGTGCCAGCATCCTCGTGTTCGAGCAACGTGGCGTTGATCTCAGGTGGCAACTCGGCGCGTAGTCCGGCGGCAGCTTCAAGCCACAGTGCGCTCGAGGCGGGGGAGTCGGCGATCACCAATCGTTGCAGGCCGGCTGGACGTCGCACCGCGAAGTCGGCACCGAGCATGCCGCCCCATGATTGCCCGAGCAGGTGATATGAATCGGCGATTCCCAGTCCAGCAAGCAGGTTCTGCAGCTCGGCAATGAAGAACTCCACCGTCCAGAAGCTGGGATCGGCGTCACGCCGGTGAGTCGACCGGCCGTTACCGATCTGGTCGTAGTGGATAACCGGGCGGCCGCCCCGCTCGGTCTCGGCCAGCGCGGTCAACCGCAGCAGGTAGTCGTGGGTGCATCCCGGACCGCCGTGCGCGACCAGCAGCGGCACCAAGCCGCTGTCCAGGTCACCCGTGATCCGGTACCACGTCTGCATTCCGTCGAAGGCCACGGTTCCTTCACGGTCGGCGGGCAGCAGATGGCTGGATTGCGATGTCATGCGGCTTGGCTCCAAGATGTCAGTTGTCGAGCCAGGCGCGTACCTGGCTCGTCAAGAACTTGAGATCGGCGGGAATGTCCTGTGGTGAGCCGGCGCGGTGGCCCCAGATGCTCTCGATCGGAGCCAACCG